>JAHWKJ010000295.1 GCA_019347905.1 Planctomycetota bacterium | reverse complement strand
GAATTGCCATGGCGCAATCGAAGCAGCGGCACCGGCGGCTGGAGGCGAAGCGGAAGCGGCGGCAGAAGCGCGTCGCCAAGCGGCAGGAATTGGGCGAGACGGTCCTCTTCTTCGACGCGGCCGGTCCACGACCCGGGCTCGCAGATCTGCTCTTCGGCGGATTGCCACGACGAAAGTCCGCGAAACGCCAGGCGAAGCCCAAACCGAAGCCGGCCGTGTTGTTCCAGTTCAGGGTCACGCTGGAAGGGACGAATCCGCCCGTCTGGCGGCAGATCCAGGTGCCCGACTGCACGCTTTTGGACCTTCACCACTACATCCAGACCGCCATGGGCTGGGAGAACGACCATCTGCACGAGTTCGTGTTCGACGGCCGCTGCTACGGCAATCCGCAGATGCTCGATTTCCGTGAGGTCCGTGACGAGGAGACCACGCTGCTGAGCGACCTGTTGCCGCCGGCGGGCCGCAAGAAGCCGCCTTTCACGTACATGTACGATTTCGGCGACTCGTGGCAGCACCGGCTCGAGTTCGAGCAACTCATCGAAACCGAGGACCAGCGACCGGCCGCGAAGTGCCTGGCCGGCGCGCGGGCGTGTCCGCCGGAAGACATCGGCGGCGTCTGGGGCTATGCCGACCTGGTGGAAATGATCCAGAATCCGGACGAATACCGCGACGATGAGCGTCTGGAGTGTTTCGAGGACTACGACCCCGACGCCTTCGACCCGGAAGCGGTCACCGCCCTGTGGCAGAAATGGAAGTGATCAGTCGCCGTGAATCGTCCACGAATCTACGCAGATTTCCATCGGCTCGATGATGAGAACAAGGTCCGGCTGGATACAGTCGGAACACGCCAGGATCTTGATCGGCTGGGGCTCGAACTACGCCGCGATCTTCAGGTGACTGTCTGAATGGACGACGGAGACGAGGAAGGTCGTCCCGACGATCTGCTCGCCGACGGGGTGATCGAGTTCGACGAAGCATCCGGATGCTGGGTGGCCGCAGTCGATTGGGACACTGTTCGCCATGCGTCCGATGACAATCGAGCCGCCGTGTCCTGAGTTTCGGACGCCCCAGTTCAACGCCAGGCTTCCTGTGGCGTGAATACCATCAATCTTGAAGGGCTTCCGCTCGTGCGATACCGCACTGTGTTCGCTTTCGTCGTGGCAATCACCGCCGGCGATGCCGCGCGTGCTGAACTTCCCGAGGGGAACACCGGCATCGCGGCCCGGTATCCGGGGGACGTCGCGATTGCGGAAGATCGGCGCGTTGTGTTTGTCGAGGATTTCGAGGCGGCGGTGCTCGGGGACGTCACGCGGCGGTGGGATGAGGTGAACGATCGGTTCGGGAACCTCGCGCTCGATGACGACGTGCCGGCGGGGAGTGGGGGGAAGCGGTCGCTGGCGGTTACGCATGTCGGGGGGAAGGGCGACGGGGGGCATCTGTTTCGGCGGCTGGAGGAGTCGCACGAGACGCTCTTTGCGCGGTGGTACGTGAAATTCGATCCCGCGTGCGCTCCGGTACATCACTTCGGCACGCATCTGGGCGGGTACAATCCGCCCACGCGCTGGCCGCAGCCGTTTGCGGGGCAGAGGCCGCCGGGGGATAAGCGGTTCACCACCGGGGTCGAGCCGTTCGGCAAGGCGTGGCGGTGGGACTTCTACACGTACTGGAGCCGCATGCGCAGCAGTCCGCCGCGGGGGCAGCACTGGGGCAACGATTTTGTGAACGATCCGGCGCTTAAGGTCGAGCGCGGCCGGTGGATCTGCATCGAGTTGATGGTGAAGATGAACGATCCCGGGAAGCGCAACGGCGAGCAGGCCTTCTGGATCGACGGGAAGCTGTGGCGAGCCGGCGGGCAGGTGCTGAGCCATCTCGGGCCGGGCTTCCCCCGCGGCAAGTGGGTGCACGACAGTTGGCTGCCCGACCCCGACGGCGAGCCGTTCGAAGGTTTCGAATGGCGGACGACGCCGGAACTGGGCGTCAACAACGTGTGGACGTACCTCTACATCACGGGTGCGCCGGAGGGGCACGTGAGCCGCGTGTGGTTCGACCACATCGTGCTGGCCCGGGAGTACATCGGGCCGCTGCGCGAGGCGAGGATCGAGTATTGAGGATCTCCGTTTCCTTCGTTTGCTCCTGTTCAAAAAAAACTCCAGCTCCCCGATGGACTCTCCCCCTGCTGGAGGCGGCAGACTGTTTCGCGTAGTCGCCTGCATCTGCTGACGCGAGGGGGATCCGGAGCGTGTTCAGCATCGGCGAGTTCTCGCGCGTCACGGGGCTGACGGTCAAGACGCTTCGCTTTTATCACGAGGCGGGCGTGCTGGTGCCGACGCACGTCGATGACGAGACCGGCTACCGATACTACGCGCTCCCGCTCGTCGAGACGGCGCGGATCGTCGCGCAGCTCCGCGAGCTGGACTTCCCGGTGAGCGAGATTGCCGAGATCCTCGCCGGCCACGACGACGAGGCCGATATTCTCGACTACCTCGAGAGGCGGAAGCAGGCCCTCCAGGACCGGTTACGGCAAGACCGCGACAGGCTGCGGTCGCTGGACCGGATCATTTCCACCCAACGGGAGGCCCGCGAAGCCATGACGAACGCCACCTACCAGGTCGAAGAGAAGATGGTCGATCGCCTGCTGATCGCCGGCGTGCGAATGCAGGGGCCGTACAGCGCCTGCGGCCAGGGATTCGCCCGCATCGGCCGCAAGTTCGGCCGCCACATCTGCGGGAAGCCCTTTCTGCTGCACTACGACACGGAGTACAAGGAGCACGACGCCGACTTCGAGGCCTGCATGCCGATCAAGAAGGGCAGCCCGGCCGACGGCATCGACGTGCGCGAGCTGCCGGCGATCCGCTGCGTGTCGCTGTTGCACAAGGGCCCGTGGCACGAACTGGGCCGCTCGTACGCGACGATTCTCCAGTACGTGCAGGAGCGGGGTTACGAGATCGAGGTCCCGACGCGCGAGGTCTACATCAAGGGGCCGGGCATGATCTTCAAGGGCAATCCGAAGCGCTACCTGACGGAGATCCAGTTGCCGATCGGCTCGGTAAGCCGCTTGCCAACATCGCAGTAAGCCGCACCACCGGGCTTGTCCCGGTGGGCGGATGATTGTGCACTACGCGGCGACACTCAGTGTCGATAATCACGGCCACCACCGGGCTCGTCCCGGTGGAGCGATGATTGACCGACTGCTCGCGCGAGCTGGTCCTCGCGATAGTGAAGAATCATGGATCCACCGAGGCAAGCTCGGTGGTGCCGCTCCTCCTCGCTTGTTGCCCGGCGTAGTGCAGAATCACGTCTCCACCGGCACGAGGCCGGTGGTGGTTGCGATTCCTCATGGAAGACTCACGCCGCGCGGCGCAGGCCGTGCAGGAGGCGCTCGAAGTCGTCGTTCGAGTCGAACGGGATGATGATCCGGCCGGAGTCTTTGCCGCGGAGCTGGATCTCGACCTTCGCGCCCAGGAGGCTCCGTAGTTGATCCACCAGCGACTGCACGTGGGCGGTGAGCTGCGGCGATTGCTTCTGAGCGGGGCGGGTGAAGGGGACGACGTCGGGTGCGTCGGCGGCTTCCGCGTCGTCGGCCGTCGGTTCGGGAGCAGCCTGCAGGTCGCGGACGGCCTGTTCGGTCTGCCGCACGGTCAGCGACTCGCGCTCGATCCGCTCGCAGAGTTCGCGCTGGGCGGCCGCCTCGAGCGGGAGGAGCGCCCGAGCGTGGCCGGCGGAGATGCGGCCGGCGGCGAGGGCCTCCTTCACCGGGGCGGAGAGTTCCAGCAGGCGCAGCGAGTTGCTCAGGGCGGAGCGGCTCATGCTCAGCCGCCCGGCCAGCTCTTCGATCGTGCTCTGGAAGCGGTCGAGATAGTCTTTGAACGCCTGCGCCTTTTCGAGGATGTTGAGGTCGCGGCGCTTGAGGTTCTCTTCGATGGCGACTTCGCAGACCTCGCGGTCTTCGAGCGCGAGAATGCGGCAGGGGATGCGGTCCAGCCCCACCTCGCGCGAGGCCAGCCAGCGGCGTTCGCCGGCGATAAGCTGGAACCGCTCGCCGAACGCCCGCACCAGGATCGGCTGCAACAGGCCGTGTTTGCGGATGCTGTCGGCCAGCTCGCGGATCGCTTCCGGCTCGAAATCGCGGCGCGGCTGATACGGATTGCGGTCGATGGCGTCGACCGGCACGCTGCTGACCGGTGCGGCTTCGTCGTGGACCGGAGGATCTTCGGTGGCTGCCGCGGCCGGCTGGAGCGTGGGCACGGCTGCGGCGGGCGTCTCGGCCAGGTGCGCTGCCTCCGCATCGAGCGGTGACTCGTCGTGCCCACCGCCAAGCAGCGCGTTTAGGCCGCGTCCGAGGCGGCGGCGGAAGTTGCTCTTGTCGACGTCGCGTTGGCTGGCGTGGGCGTCCATCTGTGGCTGCTTTCCTCCGTGAGTGCGGTCGAATCGCCCCCGGGGCCCGCCGGGCGACTTCCCGCTCAGTCTCGGCACCCCTTCTGAATTGATCGAACCGCCGACGGGGCCGCCTGAACCCGGGCCTTCGGGCGGCACGACCTGGCGAGGTCACGGGGGCGGTGAGGAAAGCTGGGCGTTCCACGTGAAACGCGGGCGAGTCTGCGGATTCGGCCGCCGGCAGCGGGCCGCCGAGACGGGGTGACGGGGTGACGGGGTGACGGGGTGACGGGGTGACGGGGTGACGGCTTTACCGATCACGCATCTGGTACAGCCCGATGCGTCTGGTCGTCTCGCGGCCTGTGCCTTTGCGGTGGGCCAGCTCGCGGGGGGACAGCTCGTTCAGCAGGACGAGGTCGCTGGGGCGGTAGTCGTAGACTGCGACCTGGCGTGACCGCGGTCGCAGGAGTTCCCACTGGCGAATCAGCCGCGGGTCGTCGAGCGAGTCGGGATCGAGGAGCAGAAACACGGGCACGCCCGGCTCCGCATCGCCGAAGCCGAGGTCCCCGAGCGGCTGCGCGACTGCCCCGGCCGCGTTGAGACGGAACACCAGCGCCGGCTGCGCATAGACGTAGGCCACGAAGGGCGGGCGGCCCTCGGAAGGTGGTTCACCGGCGATTCGTTCCATTTCGAGGCCGGCGGCGGCGGCAATTGTCTCGAGGCCAGTGCGCGACTGCCAGCCGGCAACGCGGCGCTCCGAGAGCCGGCCCGCCGACAGGGCGAGTCCCAGGATCCCGGCGGCCGCCAGCGCGGCCGTGAGCAAGCCGAGCACGGCCGGCTGGCGAGCGACGGCGAACTGCTCGCCGCCGCTCGAGGCCGTTCGCCCGGTCCAGCGGTCGGCGATCCACCCCACGAGAGCCGCCGCTCCCAGCCAGGCCGATACCAGCCAGGGCAGCGACAGCCGCGGATACGGACGGTAGAAGGGCGTAGCGAGCATAAGCCCGAAGAACCATGCCGCGACGAGGCAGATGGCCAGCGTGCGGTGCGAATGTGGCCGGCGGCGCGGATTCGCCGCTGTGGTGGACGTGTTCCGGGAGGCGACGAGCTGCGCCGCCAGCCCTCCTGCCGCCAGCAACGCGAGCGCGACCGCGGAGCCAACCACGGCCGCCAGCCCCGTGAATGCAATGACGCCAGCCGCATAACACATCCATCGCAGCGCGGAAGTCTGACGGCCGCGTGTGGCGTCTGCCGCACCAGACTCGTTCCACGTGGAACGGCTCAGCACGCGCGCGACGACCGGCGACAGCAGGGCGGCGGCGACGGACGTGATCGTGAGCCAGCCGTCGAACAGCCGGTGCGCTCCCGCGTGGTGGATCATCGCGCTCCACCAGCCGCTCACGCCAACCAGGTAGCGGCGGTGGTTTTCGGCGACGGCGGCGTAGCCCCCGACTGGCCCGAGACCCTCGAGGACCGGCAGCCACAATGCGCCCGCGACGGCGATCGCCATCAGCCAGCACCAGAACAGCCGCAGAGTCGAAGGCGCGTGCGCACGGCCTGGTTTCGGCTCGAGCCGCCGCACGACGAGCCACGCGACGAGGCCGGCCGTCGCGATGGCCGCGGCCAGCCAGCCGTTGTACTTGGTCCACCAGGCCAGCGCCGTGAAGACTCCGGCGGCAGCGGCCCACCGCAGGCTGCCGCGCGAGAACGAGCGCTCGAAGCAGTACACGGCCGCGATCAGCCACAGCGCGAGCGGCGCGTCCGTCAGTGCGGTGCGACTGTAGACGATGTGAAAGTCACTGAACGCCGCCAGGAGCAGCGCGGCGAAGCCGGCGGTGGTGCCGAACCAGCGTCGCGCCGTCCACCACACAAGCGCGACCGTCAACGTTCCCGCAATGACGCCCGGCAGCATTGTGCCCAGGAAGCTGGGACCAAAGGCGTCGATCGACTGCCGCAGGAGCCAGGGCACGAGCGGCGGCGCGTACAGATGGCGGCTGGGAAACACCGCGTCGTCAGCGAACCACAGCCGCGTGGCATACACGCCTTCGTCGAAATGTTCGACGGCCATCTGCGCGGGGTGCGCCGCGCGGAGCGCGAACGCGAGCAGCACGAGCGCCGCGACAGCGATCCATTCGTGAATTCCCGGCGACGCGGGCGCTTCGACATCGCGCGTGGCGATCATGCGTTGTCCGTTTCACGTGGAACGGAAGTGGATAGTCGAGGGCTAAGAGTCGAGGGTCGAGAGCCAGCAAGTCCGTAATTGGTGGTCTCTCTGGCTCTCGACTCTCGACCCTTGACTCTCGACCAACTCCCCGCCTTGTCACACTTTTCACGGCGTCTATGATAGCGTGAGTCTACGCGCAGGACCGATGACGCTGCACCACACACGGGAATCAGACATGGCCGACGTCGACCGCATGTACGATGAAGCCGTTACCCTCAAGGACCAGGGCGATCTCGAAGGGGCGGTGCGGAAGCTCGAAGAGGTGCTCGCCAACGACGAGGGGCACTTGCTGTCGCACCAGGCGCTGGCCGTGTACCTGCAGAAGCTCGGCCGGCCGCAGGAGGCGATCCAGCACGCGCTCAAGGTGACGGAGCTGGAGCCGAACGACCCCTTCTCGTACACGCAGCTCTCGGTGATCTACATGCGCTGCGGACGGATCCCTGAGGCCGAGGAGGCGATGGCCCGCTCGCACATCGTGCAGCAGCAGGCGCGAAGATGACGGGGTGACCAGGTGACGGGGTGACGGGGTGAAGCGCTGGCGCTCCGCCCGGCATCCCCACCGGATTGGGCCGTCGCGCGTAGCGCCAGCGCTCACCCCGTCACCCCGTCACCCCGTCTCCGACTCATCTGTCCGACTGACGCGCCGACCCGGGTTCGCTTTCGCGCTTCATGCCGCCGGCATCCGGCGCGAGCCGCAGCACCTGGCGGCTCTCGGATGTGGCGTCCGCGCTGCGATAGAAGCGGGCCGTTTGCTGCTGTCGGAGCAGTCGCTGCAGGGCGGGACTGATACCGGCCGATCTTGGCGCCGGTGAGCCGCCGGCGGCGGGCGCCGCCGGACTGAAGCCGTGCAGCGGAGGAGCGGCGCTCCTGGTGCCGCCGTCCTCGGCTGCTGTCAGCGACCAGATCGGTTCCGAGGCGGGGACCGGCAGCTCGTGCTCGTCGGGCCGCGTCGGAACTGGCGCGACCGATGGCCTGCCGTCAGGTGTGTCGTCCGCTGCGATGGAGGCCTCGGCCGGAAAGGGCGGAGCCTGGGAGACGGCCTCGGGAAGAGCCTGCGGCTCAGCGGCGGATGGGACAAAGGCCGTCTTCTGCACCGTCGCGTCGATGGCCGCTGTGGTGCCGGCGACTTCCAAGGGATCCGCGGCGCCGCTCTTTCCATCGCCGGCGTCGGGAGGATCCAAGGCGAACGGCGGCACGTCAGTATCTCGCCCGGCGGCCGACGTCGCCGTTGGCGGACCATCGCCCTCGTACGTCGTACCCCGTACCTCTCCGGCCGGCGGGAAGGGCGGCGCTACGGCATCGCCGTGCTCCGGCGGCGGCGAGTTCGCATCCGTCTCGCTGCTGAATTCGGGTTTCGTATCGCCCGCGTCCGGCGGCGTGA
>JAHWKJ010000294.1 GCA_019347905.1 Planctomycetota bacterium | reverse complement strand
ACGCCCGTGCTGCTGTCGGACGTCGCGAACGTCCAGATGGGCCCGGATATGAAGCGCGGCGTGGCCGACAAGAACGGCCGCGGCGAGGTGGTGGCCGGCGTGGTCGTGATGCGTTTCGGGGAGAACGCGCTCACAACCATCGATGCGGTCAAGCAGAAGATCGAGCAGATCGAGTCCGGGCTGCCGGAAGGCGTCGTCATCCGCAGCGCGTACGACCGCAGCGAGTTGATCCGCCGCGCGATCGGCACCCTGCGGACGACATTGACCGAGGAGCTGCTCGTCACGGCCGCCATCTGCATCATCTTTCTCTTGCACGTCCGCAGCGGTCTGGTCGCCGCCGCCGTTCTGCCGCTGGGCATCCTGGTGGCGTTCATCGTCATGAAGTTCGTGGGGATCAGCGCGAACATCATGTCGCTGTCGGGGATCGCAGTCGCTTTCGGGGCGATGGTCGATTCGTCGATCGTGATGGTGGAGAACCTGCACAAGCACAAAGAGCGCCAGCCCCACGCCGACCACTGGGAGCTGGTCAAAATCGCCGCGCAGGAGGTCGGTCCCGGGCTGTTCATCGCCCTCTTGTCGGTGACGTTCGCCTTTCTGCCGGTGTTCACGCTGGAGGGCCAGTCGGGGCGTCTGTTCCGGCCGCTGGCGTTTACCAAGACGTTCGCGATGGCGGCCGCGGCGATCATCTCGGTCACGGTGATCCCGTTCCTGATGGGTTATTTCGTCCGCGGCCGGCTGATCCCCGAGAACCGCAGTCCGCTGAACCGGTTCATGGTGTGGATCTACATGCCGTTCATCCGGTTCGCGCTCAAGCACAAGTTCATCAGCATGAGCATCGCCGTGGCGCTCCTGGCCCTGACGTTGGTGCCCTGGTCGAAAACCGGCAGCGAGTTTATGCCTCCCCTGGAGGAGGGCGATATCCTGTACATGCCGACGACTGTGCCGGGCCTGTCGGTCACAGAGGCTCGGCGGACATTGCAGATCCAGGACCAGTTGCTGGCGCAGTACCCCGAGGTCCGGACGGTGGTCGGCAAAATCGGCCGGTTCACCACGCCGACCGATCCCGCGCCGCTGAACATGGTCGAGACGCACGCCTCACTGCGCCCCAAAGAGGATTGGCCGGAGCGGCTGATCGAAAAGGGTTACCTGGAGCGGCTTGGCCTGGAAATGCTCGGCCAGTTGGAGGATCGCGGCTTCGCCAGTCGCTCCAGCGACACACCCGCCCGACAGACGATCGCCGAGCAGGTGGAAGGCATGACCCGGGCCGACGTGAACCGCCAGACCCGCATCGAGCTGGTCGGGACGCTGAATCTGGAGCTGCCGCGGATGCGCGCGTCTTACGAGGCACATCGTCGCGAGACCATCGCACGTGGCGACACGCCGCCGTCCCGGTTCAGCGAGCAGGAGCTGGAAGACCGCTGGACGGCTGAGGTTCTGCGGTCTGCGATGACCGCTGTGCGACCGAAGCTGCCGGAGCGGATCGTTCGCGAGGCGACCAAAAACCTGGTCGACATCCTCGAATCCCAGGGCGGCCTCGAATCCGAGCGCCGGGACGAAGCGCTGGCGTATCTACGCCAGCGGTGGTCCGGCCGCATCGCACCGGACGATTTGCCACTCGTCGCGACCAGCTTCGACGAGCTCACCAAGGGCGAGATGCAGCGCGAAATCAGCATTCCCGGCATGCCCAACTGGTGGCTGATGCCCATCGAAACCCGCATCGGCATGCTCACCACCGGGATGCGGGGCCTCCTGGGATTGAAGCTGTACGGCACCGACCTGGACCAGCTCGCGGAAGTGGCGCTCCAGATCGAAGAGACCCTGCGCGACGTGCCGGGTACGTTGAGCGTTGTCGCCGAACGGGCGATGGGCGGCCAGTACATCGATATCGAGGTGAACCGCGACGAATGCGCCCGCTACGGAATCAAAGTCGGCGACGTGCAGCGGATGGTCGAAACGGCCATCGGCGGCATGAACATCGCCTCGACGGTCGAAGGCCGCTACCGCTTCCCGATCAACGTCCGCTATCCGACCGAGCTGCGCGACGATCCGCAAAAGCTCGAACGCATCCTCGTCGCCGCCTCCCAGGGCCAGCTCGTCCCGCTCGGCCAGCTCGCGCGGATCGAACTCGTCGAGGGTCCGCCGATGATCAAGAGCGAGGAAGGCATGCTGCTGGTCAACATCCCGGTGGACATCGAGGCGGGGCAGGACATCGGCACGTACGTCAAGCGGGCGCAGGTGGCGCTGGAGCGGGCCGCCGCCACGGGAAAGCTCACGCTGCCGGCCGGCTACTACACCGAGTGGAGCGGGCAGTACGAGTTCATGGAGCAGGTCCGCGAGAAGCTGGCCCTGATCATCCCCATCACGCTGGCCATCATCTTCCTCTTGATCTACTTCGAGATGCAGAACATCCCGGAGACGATCATCACGATGGCCACGCTGCCGTTTGTGTTGATCGGCGGCATCTGGGGCATGTACTGGCTGGGCTACAACTGGAGCGTGGCCGTGGCGATCGGCTTCATCCTGCTGATGGGGGTGGCGGCCGAGACGGGCATCATCATGCACGTCTACCTCAACCTGGCCTACGAGAAGCATCGGAAGGAAAAGGGCCGGCCGCTGACGGTCAAGGAGCTGCACGCCGCCGTCGTCGAGGGCGCCGTGCTCCGCGTCCGCCCGAAAATTATGACCGTGCTGGCCGATATCGTGTCCTTGACGCCGGTGCTGTGGGCCACCGGTGTCGGCTCGGGCGCCATGAAGCGGATCGCCGTGCCGGTCATCGGCGGCATGATCACCTCCACCATCCATACCCTCGTGCTGATTCCCGTGTATTACTCGCTGTACAAGCGCTGGGAGCAGTGGCGGGAAACGCGGCGCAAGGGCGAGGCTGTCTCGGAGCCGCCGCCGGACGAGCCGGACGACGAGGACGAGCGGTTTCAGCCGGGCGATCGTTATTGAGCATCGGAAGGATGCAGCAGCATGTCGTCGCCTCACGTATTGGCCACCGCACCGGCTGGATTCTCATGACTGACAGCATCCCCCATTCTGGGTGTTCTGGAGCCTGATGCTGGTGTGCTTTTCCGTGGGATTCATTCCCCGCCGCCGAGTGGATGGAGCAGAAATGAGTGGATCGTGAACTCCGTTCGATGCTAGGAGAACAGGTATGGCAGTGTGTCACGACAATTCGGAGTCCATCGGCCGGACTCCGCTGGTCCGCATCAACCGCCTTGCCAAGGGTCTGGCGGCCACGGTGCTGGCGAAGATCGAAGGCCGCAACCCCGCTTACAGCGTCAAGTGCCGCATCGGCGCCTCGATGATCTGGGACGCCGAGAAGAAGGGGCTGCTCAAGCCCGGGATGAAGGTCGTCGAGCCGACCAGCGGCAACACCGGCATCGCCCTGGCCTTCGTCTGCGCCGCCCGCGGGTATCCGCTGACGCTGACGATGCCGGACACCATGTCGCTGGAGCGGCGGATGATGCTCAAGTCCTACGGGTCGGAGCTGATCCTCACACCGGGGGCCGAAGGCATGAAGGGGGCCATCGCCAAGGCCGAAGAGATCGCCCGCGACCCCGCGTTCTACATGCCCCAGCAGTTCAAGAACCCGGCCAATCCCGAGATCCACTTCAAGACCACCGGCCCCGAGATCTGGAACGACACCGACGGCAAGGTGGACATCCTCATCTCCGGCGTGGGCACCGGCGGCACCATCACCGGCGTCTCGCGCTATTTCGAGAAGGAGAAGGGCCAGCCGCTGCATTCGGTGGCGGTGGAACCGATCGGCAGCCCCGTGCTCTCCGGCGGCAGTCCCGGCAAGCACAAGATCCAGGGGATCGGCGCCGGCTTCGTGCCCGATGTGCTCGATATGAGCTTCGTGGACGAGGTCGTGCAGGTCGGGGATGAAGAGTCGTTCGAGATGGCCCCGCGGATCGCCAAGGAAGAAGGCATCACCTGCGGCATCAGCTCCGGCGCGGCCATGGTCGCCGCGCTCAAAGTGGCCGCCCGGCCGGAAAGCGCCGGCAAGACGCTGGTGGTGGTCTTGCCCGACTCCGGCGAGCGCTACCTCTCGACGCCGATGTTCGAGTACGCCCGCGGCTAGTGCCACAGTCTCTCTGCCTCATGAACTGAAGGAGCCCTCCGATGCCCAAGCACAGGCCGGCTGTCGCCACGTTGGTTGTTGTCCTGGCGAGCGCAGCGCTCGTCGATGCGCGAGGACAGGAAAACCAGCCCATCGATGCAGACCGGTTGGCGGCGTGGCGCGAACGCGCCGAGAAAGCCTATCGCGAATCGACGGAGCGGAAACCCGGCGCACTCGCCGGGGGCGACAGCGTGCCTGTCTGGCGTCTGCGTGGCTGGCCGCTCCGCCTGGTCGAGGATGAGTTGCTGAAGGCGCTGGACGCGACCTCGCCCGAGTCGCGGCTGGAGGCTGCCGAGGAGCTGATCGATCGAACCGGCCGGCGGCATCGGCAGCGAATCCAGCGCGCGCTGGAGAAGCTCGCACCCGAAGAGGACATCCCGGCGGCGCGCCTGGCTGTGCTGCGCCTGCGGCTGGGAGAAGCCGACGCGCTGAACGAAGTCCGCAACTGGGCCGTGCTTGGCTGGAAGGAACCGGGAATCGACGTGTGGTGGTGTCCCATGCATCCTTATGTTCGTTTGCCTCGTAAGGGCACGTGTCCCGCGTGCGAGATGGCGCTCCTCGAAGGTGCATTCCGATACTCCTACTCGCAGCGCGAGGCGCAGCGCATCGCGCTCACGGCGCTCGCAGACCGAAAGGACCAGAGCGTCCCCGCGATCGTGCGGTCGATCCTGGTCGATGATGCGGAGCCTTACTGGCGGCTGCACGCCGCCTGCCAGTGGTCCCGTGTGGCGGCCGATGAGGGGCTGCCGCACTTCCGCGTTTTTTTGGAGGGGCCGCGCGACCATCCCTGGGGAGACGCCCTGAGCCTCGCTGCTGAAGAGCTGCCGCAGCACTTTGCCTATGAATTCCGAGCGGTCCTCGCTGATGAGTCACAGGAGCCGTACTATCGGCTGCAAGCCATCGTCGGCCTGATAGCAGCGGGCCAGCGCGACCACCTCGCGCAACTCCGCGTCATGGTGAAAGCTGCGGAGACTGACGAGCAACACTTGTTGCTGTTCCCGGCGCGTTTTCTCGGGGAGTACGGCGAGCGTGAGGACGTCGAATTGCTCGGCTCGTTACTTGACGGGAAACAAAAATCCGAGGCCGCGGCCGCGCTGCTGCGGCTGATCGAGCGGCTGGAACAGCAATAGAACGGCCGCACGTCGCCCAAGCGCGGAGTTGCCGGGGGGAACAGCGTGCCACCGATGGTCATGATCGAATCAGCAGGATCGAATCCGAGTGAGAGGACCTCTTCTTCGATGTTCTACCCCAGGAGGAAGCGCATGAGTCTTCGCAACAGCATGTCTGTACTTGCCGTCGCACTGGTCGCCGCCGTTGGTCTGATGGCCCACGCCGCCGGCAACCTCCATCAGCCCCGATCCGAGCACGGCGCGGGCGTGGCCGATGCACCGCCTGCCGCCGATCCCCGAATCCGGCGCGCCCTGGCCGAACTGCCGCCCCAGGATCGGGCCCTGGCCGAACAGCAGCGAGTCTGTCCGGTCAGCGGCGACGCGCTGGGCTCGATGGGCAAACCGATCAAGCTCGACGTTGAAGGCCGGGACGTGTTCGTCTGCTGCGAGGGTTGCGTAGACACCCTTCGCCAAAACCCGGCGAAGTACCTCGCGAAGCTCGAGCGAACACACCCCGAAAACGAGCCGCCGCCCGTCCCGGCGCCGCCGACAAGCGACGGCGCGAACCGCACCTATACCTGCCCGATGCATCCGCAGATTCAGTGGCCCCGGCCCGATGAGTGTCCGCTGTGCGGAATGCGGCTGGTGCTCCGCGGTGCGGATCGGCAGGGGATGCCTGGTGCACCTCCCGCGCACGGCAGGATGCCCAGGGGTGCTCGAGGCGGAGTCGGCGGCGAGCAGGGCTTCATGGGCAGGAATGACTTCCTGCCGTACGGTCCACCGGCTCGACGGGGCCTGCAGGGCGGCTGCCCGTTCTGCGACATGGGTGATCATGGCGTCGGCGGATACCCGTGCGGTCGCGACCGCGGAATGGGCGGCCCAGGACCGGCCGCTGACTGCTTCGGCGGCAGGTTCGGCGGCAGGTTCGGCGGCGGATTCGGTGGCGGATTCGATGGACGCTGGGAAGGCTTCTCCGGTTGCGGCCGTGGGTGCCGCTAGCAGAGCGGCGGCAGCATCGCGATGTCCGCGGGCTCTTGAGCTCTACCAATCGTCCGAGCCGCCACTCCTCCTGCGGCGGACGCATCTCCAATACCGCCAGCACACGAGGAAACTCCAGCGATGTACGTCGGCTATTGGGGAACCGCCGCGATCGTGACCGTCCTGCTGTCCTGGCTCTTTTACCGCTATTTCGCGCCGAAGAGCTGGAAGGAGTGGACGCGGGCCGGGCTCGTCCAGGCGTTCATCATCGCGTTCTACGCAGAGATGTACGGCTTTCCGCTGACGATCTATCTGCTGGCCCGCGTGTTCGGCCTGGACATCTCGTGGACGGAAGGCGGCAACCTGTGGGCGCGGCTGTTCGGTACCGAGTGGGCGCACATGATCGCCATGGCTGTGGGTTATGCCATCGTCGTCGCCGGCGTGGCGCTGATTGCCGTCGGTTGGCGCGAGCTGTACCGCGCCCAGCGCGAAGACCGGCTGGCAACCGATGGACTGTACGGGATGATTCGGCATCCGCAGTACACAGGCATTTTCGTGGTGATCTTCGGCGAAGGCCTCGTGCACTGGCCGACGGTGGTGTCCGTCGCGATGTTCCCGGTCATCGTGCTCGCGTACGTGTTGCTGGCCCGGAAAGAGGAGCGGCAGATGCTCGAAAAGTTCGGCGACCGCTACCGGGATTACCAGCGGCGGGTGCCGATCTTCATTCCCCGCTGGAGCGATTTGCGTCAACAGGTGTGGTCGCGGAGTGCATGAGGCCCTGGGGATCTTCCCCGCGTCCGACGGCGGGCGACTCTCGATTCTCCGAATGCCCCCGCCGGAAAACAATTCGTATGATGAGCAAGCCGGTTCCCGTACGCCGGCTGCAGCGCTGCCGCGGAAGCGGCCGCGCGTGGATCGAGATCACAGAGGAGGAGCGAAATGAAAACTTTCCTGATGCTGGGCGCGACGGCGGCCCTGGCCCTGAGCGCCGCGGCGAGCAGCGCCGAAGCGGGTCATGGGTCGTGCGACTATGGCTATTCGGCGGGGTACTACTCGCCGGGCTATTCGTCGTACTACTCGTACTCGCCGGCCTATCGGTCGTACTCGTATGGCTATGCGCCGAGATATCGGTCGTACGGCAGCTATTACTCGCCGGGATTCAGCTTCGGCTTCAGCCGCGGCCACTACGGCGGGCATCACGGCTACTACGGCGGCCATCACGGGTACTACGGGGGCCACCACGGCTATGGGGGCCATCATGGCTATTACGGCCATGGCGGCCATCACGGTCACGGGTACCACCATTGATGCGTGAGTGTCATCCGCAGTACACGGGCAAGCGGACGCGTTGTCTTGAGCTGGGCGGAGGAGCACTCCGGATGCGCTTCTATGACGTGGTAAAGCAACTGGCCATTGCCGCGGGGGCGATCGGAGTCTTTCTGTTGATTCACCATCTCGCAGGTCAGATGCGCGAAGGCTCGGCCTCGGGATGGACACTGATCGCGGGCATCGGCCTGCCGATCATTTCGCTACTGTTCTGGATGCTCGCGGATGTCGGCTATCGGCTCGCGGCGGAACGGCACCGTTCTGACGACGAGGATCTCTTTAGCCGCGACTCGAAGTGGAGCGCTCCGCCGCGATGACACCGGATGGACACAGCGCTCCTCTGGCGAGTCGCGGCTAGCCCGGAATGCGCACCACGAACCACGGATCACGCGGAGGGCACGAAGGTCGGATTTGAACAGGAGCAAACGAAGGAAACGGAGCAGAACGGCTTTGA
>JAHWKJ010000293.1:4980-7999 GCA_019347905.1 Planctomycetota bacterium | reverse complement strand
GTGGTCACGCCCTCGCTGGTGAATCCGATCGCGTCCGCAAAACGGTTCCTCTCAGAAAAGCTGGACGTGGCCCGCCACTTTGTGGGCGATCGCCTGTCGCTGCAAACGATCGAGTCGCTGGCGCTGGTCGCGCCGGGCGAGGGACGTGTGGTGAAGCACGACGGACGACGGCTCGCCGTCTTTCGCACCGTCGAAGGCGTCACGCACTGCTTCGATCCGACCTGTACGCACGCCGGCTGCATCGTGCACTGGAACGCGGCCGAGAAGACGTGGGACTGCCCTTGTCACGGCGGCCGATTCACCTGCCTCGGCGAGCGGCTGTATGGACCGCCGCCCGCCGACCTCAAACGACAACCGGTTCAGGAGACCACCGATGAAGATGGCTAATCTCGACGCTGGGACCGTGCAGCGCTATGCGGCGCTGGCACTCGGTGCCGGCGCGTGTGTCTGGGCCATCCGCGGACTCTCGATACCGCGGCTGGCGGCATCGCTGGCGGGAGTGGCCCTCGTGGCACTGGGCTTGAACGGGCGGCTCCCGTCGCTCCAGTGGCGCCGAAACCGCGGCAGCGGGTTTGTTCCCAAAGACCTGGCGGACGACCGGCGGCCGCTGGTCGATGAGCTGATCGTCGAGTTCACCAGTGAGGAGCCGGACCGACGGCGCGAGGACTTGACGGCCGGTTCCGAAGGCGGCGGGCGCACGGTCGGTTTCGGCCCGCGCCTGTGAGGATAGATCAGCCGGAACGCGCTAGCGTCCGGTTCCAGGCGACTAAGACCTCTGGAACCGGACGCTAGCGCGTTCCGGCTGATTGTGTGAACTCCCTGGAGCGTTTGACCCCCAGCCCGCGTCAGCCCTTCTCGGGCGGGAACCAGCGCTGCTCGCGCGTGGGGGACTCCGCGGCAAAGCGGACGGCTTCCGCGACGACCTCGAGCTCGCTGCCTTTCGCGACGCACGTGATCGCGCCCGCTGCGCAGATCTCGTCGCATGTCGCCTCGTCGAATAGCGTAAAGCCAACGATGCGGACCTCGGGATCGTGGCGGGCGACGTGCAGCGTCGCTTCCACGCCGTTGAGGCCCGGCATTTCGTAATCCATCAATATGACGTGCGGCCGCAGCCGCGCCGCGAGGTCCACGGCGGCCCGGCCGTCCCCGGCCTCGCCGACAATTTCGATGTCGTCCACGCTTTCAAAGTAGGTTCTCAAATCGAGGCGGACGATCGGGTGGTCGTCGGCGATCAATAATCGAATCGGTCCTTGCATAGATGCACTCCATGATTCGCCTGGGTCAATGTAGCCCAATGAGCGCAGGGGCGGTCTCGGACCTTTTCCCGCGGACGCCTCAGGAGAACCCCGCTCCGTCAGAAAAGCCTGAGGCGACTTCCCGCAGTTTCCCGATAGTCGCGAACCGGGAGCCATATCACACTGCGGACCGTGGTCCGATGCAAGAGGATGGAAACTTTCCAGGGAGCAATCACATGTTGATCCGCACGAACTGGCGCTGGATGACGGCGGCTGCGTTCGCCGCTGCGATGCTGATGGGGAACACGGCGCGGGCACAGGAGGAGAGGCGGCCGGATGCCGAACGCGGGCAACGGGAGGCCGAACGCGGGCAGCGCGAAGCAGAACGCGGGCAGCGGACCGGGCAGCGATCCGACGCTGAGCGGCGCGGAGCGGGAGCCGCCCGCCGCATCTCGGACCGGGACTTGGCCGTGTGGCTGATCGTCGACAACGTCGGCGAAGTGCGGATGAGTCAGGCGGCTCTCGAAAAGGCCGGCAGTCCTCAGGTGCGGCAGTTTGCCCAGCAGATGGTCGAAGAGCACAGCCAATTCATTCAGCAGTTGCAGCAGGTCGCCGGCGCCCGCCGCGCGGGAGAAGCCGGAACGCGCGAGCGACGTCTGGACGGTGCCGGAGAATCGACGCAACCCGCCCGCCCGCGCACCCGCGACAACGAAGCGGCCGACAATGAGGCCGGCGCCGCGGCGGAGGCCGCCGGAACGGCGGTCGCCCAGGTGCGCGAGGAGCGTGAAGGTGCGGCCCAGCCCGAACGCCGCCCCGCCCGAACCGAACGAGACGCCGCGGAGGACCGTACAGGGCGCGCGGCCGATCGCGGCCGTTCGGAAGCCGGCGAAGCCGGCGAGTTGTCGATTCCGCAGGCTGGGGGCCTGGTGGCCTTCCATGCCGAAGTCGGCGAGCAGACGGTGAAAATGCAGCAGGAACTGTTGTCCCGCAAGCGGGGCGGCGAATTCGACAAGGCCTTCATGCACGGCCAGATTGGCGCCCACGTGAAAGCCCTGGCGACGCTGCAGACGGCTCAAAAGCACGCGACCTCGCCGCAACTGAAGGAACTGCTGCAGAAGGGCGAGCAAACGACGAAGCAGCACATGGAGCACGCGTTCAAGGTCATCGCTCAACTGGAGCGCGGACAAGCCGGAGAGGGGCAGGGCCAGGAGCGTCGCGGCGAGGCCGACCGCTCTCCGGCGACCGAGCGCCCCAACCGGCTGGAAGGCCGCACCGACCCTGCACCGGCAAACGATAAGCCGTAGAAGGGTCGCGTGCCGGGGTGGCCGGGGCTAAGGCCGCTTCGGCCGTGCCCCGGGCGGGACAGCGCGGCATGCTCTCGTGGATCGTCTGGTGGTTCGTTCTGCTGTCGGGCTGGCTGTTGCTCGCGTCGCGCGTCTCGCCGGCGGAGATCTCCGTCGGTGCGGCGGCCGCGGCGCTGGCAGCCGGCCTTATGCAGAGCGCGCACGTCGGCGGGTTCGGCCGAGCGGCTGCGCTGGTTCCAACGAATCGCGCGATCGCCCTTGCTGATCGTAAGCGACTGCGGCAAGCTGGAATGGCAGCGTGCGCGCTGTGGCTCTGAATCGGCGGCGCAGAGCGAAACATCAACCCGAAGCGCCAGCGAGGGACCTCGGCAGCCAGGGTTCCATCGCCCTCGCTTGCGCTTCGGATTAGTGGCGAGCCGTGCGAGCGTGACAGGTGCGTCTTGCATTCCCCGCCGGGGCTTCTATACTGGCGATTTCGCA
>JAHWKJ010000293.1:0-4880 GCA_019347905.1 Planctomycetota bacterium | reverse complement strand
CGTGACAGGTGCGTCTTGCATTCCCCGCCGGGGCTTCTATACTGGCGATTTCGCAGTTTCGACGGGGGCGCGTCGGACATTTTGCGCCTGGTTTGCACCACCATCGGACGGGAACGGTTCGAGATGGCTCAATGTTGTGATTCGTGCGGCAAGACCCCGGCGATGGGCAACTCCATCGTGCAGCGCGGCAAGGCCAAGTACCTGGGCGGCAACGGCCGCAAGACGACGGGCATTACGCGCCGGCAGTTCAAGCCGAACCTGCAGCGAATCCGAGTGCAGGAGGGCGGCAGCGTCGTCCGCCGCCGCGTGTGCGTGCAGTGCATTCGCAGCGGCCGCGTGCAGAAGGCGGTCGTCCGCAAACCGTTCACAATTCCCGCCACGACCAAGGCCGGCTGACGAATGTCTGCCCCGCTTGCGCGCGAGGAAGTCGTCCGCGTGGCCCGCCTGGCCCGGCTGAAGCTTTCCGACGCCGAGCTCGAACGATTCGCCGGCCAACTGGGCGACGTGCTGGGCTACGTGCAGATTCTCGGCGAGATCGACACGACGGACGTGGAACCGATGGCCCACGCCGTCGAACGGACGAACGTCTTCCGCAGCGACGCCGTTCAGCCGTCGCTGGGCCGCGAACAGGCGCTGGCCAACGCACCGAAATCCGACGGCCGCTGTTTTCTGGTACCGCCGATTCTGGACGCCGGGTGACGCACGGGGCCTGGCCTTATGCCTCGAACCACTCCAGCCGCCAGCGACCTCCCGGACGTGCCGGTTGTCGAGCTTCTTGTTCGGCTCGCATCCGGCAGCCTCACGGCCGTCGAACTCGCCGAGGCGCATCTGGAGCGGATCGCGCAGCTCGATGACTCGCTGGGCGCCTTTCTGCTGGTCGACCGCGACGGGGCGCTGCGTGCGGCCCAAGACATCGACCGCCGCCGCCGGAACGGTCGGCCGGTGGGAATGCTCGCCGGGCTGCCGGTGGCGCTCAAAGACGTTGTGTGCACGCGCGGCCTGCCGACGACGTGTGCCAGCCGCATGCTGGAGCGGTTCGTTCCACCCTACGACGCCTACGTGGTGGAACGGTTGAGGGCCGCGGACGCCGTCGTACTGGGAAAGGTCAACATGGACGAGTTCGCCATGGGCTCGTCCACGGAGAATTCGGCCTTTCGGCCGACGCGGAACCCGTGGAATCGCGAGCACTCGCCCGGCGGCTCCAGCGGCGGAAGCGCCGCGGCCGTGGCGGCGCGTTTTGCGCCGCTGGCCATCGGCAGCGACACGGGCGGCTCCATTCGGCAGCCGGCGGCGTTCTGCGGCGTAGTCGGCCTCAAGCCGACTTACGGCCGGGTGTCGCGCTATGGTCTGGTGGCATTCGCCAGTTCGCTCGACCAGATCGGGCCGCTCGCCCGCGACGTGAAGTCGACCGCGCTGCTGCTGGAGTCAATCGCCGGTCACGACCCGCGCGATTCCACGTCTCTGGACGCCGACGTTCCACCCTACAGCCGCAACTGCGAGGAACCGGTGCGCGGCCTGCGGATCGGCTTCGCCCGCGCGCACTTTGGTGACGGCCTCGACGGCGACGTGGAGTCGGCCGTGCGGCGGGCACTCGACGTGTACCGCTCGCAGGGGGCACAGCTCGTGGAGATCGAGCTGCCGCACGCGAAGTACGCCGTCGCCGCCTACTATCTCATCGCACCCTCGGAGGCTTCGAGCAACCTGGCCCGTTTCGACGGCGTGCATTACGGGCACCGGGCGGAGCGCTTCGAGAACCTCGTGGACATGTTCGCCGCCACGCGCGGCGAGGCCTTGGGGGACGAGGTCAAGCGGCGGATCATGCTGGGAACGTACGCGCTCTCCGCCGGCTACTACGACGCCTACTACCTCAAGGCCCTCAAGGTGCGGCGGCTGATCCGGCAGGACTTCGACCGCGCCTTGGAGCGCGTGGACGCGATCGCCTCGCCGGTCGCGCCGCGGCCCGCCTTCCGGCTGGGCGAGCTGGTGAACGATCCGCTGGCGATGTACCTGGAAGACCTCTACACACTGAGCGCCAACCTGGCGGGCCTGCCCGGCATTTCCATTCCCGCCGGCTTCAGCAGCGCGGGGCTCCCCATTGGCCTGCAGCTTCTCGCCCCGCCGCTGGAAGAGGAGCGATTGTTAAGAGTCGCCCGCATGCACGAGCGCGAGACCGATTGGCACGAGCGGCGGCCGGAGCTGTAGAGCAAGCCTGAGCGGCGGCAGGATCAGTTGCCCGATCGCAATGTATCGAGCTGGTGAATCTCATTGCCGAGTCACTCCCGCGTGACGAACTCGTCGAGGTTCAGCAGGATGCGCGCGAGGGCGGTCCACGCCGCGGCTTCCGCGGGTGCGATGTTGGCGGCCACGCCGGACGGTGCGGCGGCTGCGGCTTCCGTGGCGGAGGCGGCGTAGTGTTCGCGCTGCGCGTGGAGGAATGACAGCAGCCGCTGACTCTCCGCCTCGCTCGGCGGCCGCGCGAGGCACGTCGCGAACGCGTAGCGCAGGCGGCCGTCATCGTAGGAGGGGCCTTCTGCCAGGATGCGTTTCGCCAGGCCCTGCGCGATCTCGTGGAAGGCGGCGTCATTCGCCAGCGTGAGCGCCTGCAGCGGCGTGTTGGAGCGCGGACGCCGCGTGCACGCGGTGTTCGCCTCCGGTGCGTCGAACGTGGGCAGCATGGGGTACGGGCTGCTCCGCCAGAAGTAGATGTACATCCCGCGGCGGTAGCGCTCGGGGCCTTTCTCCACCGGCCAGGGCTTCTGCACCTGCGTGAGCACGTAGATACCTTCCGGCTGCGGCGGATGCACGCCCGGCCCGTGCATCTTCGGGTACAACAAGCCGCCAGCCTCAAGCGCGGCATCGCGGATGATCTCCGCTTCGAGTCGCATCCGCGTCTGCCGCGCCAGCAGCCGGTTCTTCGGATCGCGCGCGTACAACTCGTCCGTCACATGCGACGACTGCCGATACGTCGCCGACGTGGCGATCGTCCGCAGGATGCGTTTGATGCTCCAGGAGGGTCGAGGGTCGAGAGTCGAGGGTCGAGAGCCAGAAGCCCGATCGTCGTCCGCTGACTGCTCCACGACGATATCGAACTGCTGATTGCCGACCGCTGACCGCTGACCGCTGACCGCTGACCGCTGGCCCTCGACTCTCGACTCTCGACTCTCGACTCCCATGAACTCCGCCGCCAGCCAGTCCAAAAGTTCCGGATGTGACGGCGGCGTGCCCTGCGTGCCGAAGTCGTTCTCGGTTTCCACGAGGCCCAGGCCGAACAGCCGCTGCCAGAAGCGGTTGACCGTCACACGGGCCGTCAACGGGTTGTCTGGCGAAACGAGCCAGCGGGCGAGGTCGAGACGGTTGGGGCTTTCGACGCCTTCCGGCAGCGGCGGCAGCACGTCCGGCACGCCGCCGGTGACGCGGGCGCCCTTTCGCAGGAAATCGCCGCGGATGTGGATGTGCGTCTCACGCGGCTGCTTGCGCTCGCGGAGGATCATCGTAGTCGGCACGGCGGCTTCGAGGCCGTCTCGCTCCTTGCGCAGCGCCGCGACCTTCGCCGCCAGCGGGGCGCGGCTGGTGTCGGTCGATTTGTAGTAATCGACGAGCAGGTCACGATCGGCGTCGGTGCGCTCGGCGGCCGGTTTGGCGAGAATGGCCCGGATCGTTGCGGGCGTCTCCAGCAGTTCCGCCGGCTGCGCGCTGACGGAGAGCCGGAAGCGGCCGAGCAGGTACTTCGGATCCTTGTGATTGTGGTGCAGTCGAAACGCCAGCCGTGCCCCTTCGCCCGCTTCGAATGGCTCTTTGGGAAAGAAGAGGATTTCGCGGTCGACGTTCGGGCTGCCGCGCTTGACGCCGATCGCCCAGCCCGTTGCGTCTTTGCCGTCGATGGCGTCGTGGGCGCCGTAGCCTTCCTGCGCATGGTCGGCGACTGCCCGCACAAAGTCGATCCGGCGCCACCCCTCGGATTCTGACCGAGAGCCAGTCCGTCCAGCACGCCCTGCGACCCGGGCGACTTCGGTCAAACGAAATGATGCGGACGCACTCGCGGCCGCGGCGGCGCTCCCCTCAGCCGGGCCGACGAGGACTTCAAACTCGCTGAGCACAAAGTTGCCGTTGTCGGCGCGGCCCGGCCCCTTTTCCGGCAGGCTGGGGTGCGTGAGCGCTTCAAGCCGCACGGCCGTGATGGAGCCACCGCCTGCCGCCGACCCCCCCGTTCCCCCCCTTGCCAAGGGGGGGCGAGGGGGGGTCGCCGCCGTCACGGTGAACGTGTCCTGCGGCGGGATGCTGAAATCGACAAACACAGACCCATCACCTTGCGCCGCCAGCACCGCGCCCTTCTCCGTGTGAAACTCCAGCGGCTCGCACTGGGTCCACTCGACGGGGGCGGCCGAATGCTGTGCGAGCTTTTCTTCCCACGCCGGCATCCCTTTGAGGAATTCGGCGTCGTGAGCTTTCAGCGGCTCCTCCGCGGCCGCGATCGCCGCGTCGAGGCGGGCCAGTTCCGCCGTCTGCTCCGGCGAAGGCACCCGGAGCGTCGGCTCGTCGCAGTTGTTCAGAATCGCGAACAGCTCGTAGAACTCGCGCTGGCTGATGGGATCGTACTTGTGCTGATGACACTGGGCACAGCCGATCGTCAGCCCCAGCCAGACGGTGCCCGTGGTGTCCACGCGGTCGACCAGGGCCTCGACGCGAAACTGCTCCTGGTCGGTGCCGCCTTCCTGGTTGATCAGTGTGTTGCGGTGAAACCCGGTCGCGATGAGTCGATCGGTCTCCCATCCTTCGTACGGGGGGGACGGAGGCGGTGGCAGCAAATCGCCCGCAAGCTGCTCGATCGTGAAGCGGTCGAACGGCAGGTCGCGGTTGAAGGCCTCGATCACCCAGTCGCG
>JAHWKJ010000292.1 GCA_019347905.1 Planctomycetota bacterium | reverse complement strand
CTCTGCTCGGCGATCCGAACTTCCTGGCACTGACGAAGCTTTACAGTGGCCAACCCACCAGCAACGTCTATAACTCCAATCTCCCGCACCCGGTCGTTCGAGACGTGCTGCCGGGGCTGCCGACGTCGACCGACGAAAACCTGATGATCCAGGCCGAGACCGGCCGGCCGCAGTTCGCCTCGCAGCTCGAAGCGCTCATTCCCGACCCGGCGATTTACAAGTTCGAAACCGGCACCGGCTTTGAGATCCGACCCGTCATTCAACCCGACGGGCAGGCCGTGGTCTTTCACCTGCAGTACATGTATACGACGAACGTTCGCGAGCCGGTCCGGCCCGATGAGAAGCACCTGGGCCGGATCAAGCGGCACTTCATCGACACCGACGTGCAGACCGGCAACTTCGAGCTCCGCGAGGTCAGCCGCTACCAGGTGGCGCTGAAGGTCTCGCGCACGTCGCGCGGCGTGCCGTTCCTCGAAGACGTGCCGGGGCTGGGGGTGCTGTTCCGGCCGCAGCCGCAGCAGGAATCGTCGCTGCAGGAGAACATCATCCTGGCCCAGACCACGATTTACCCCACGCTGTTCGACCTGATGGGCCTGCGCTGGGCGCCGGCGGTGGCCGATCTCGATGCCTTGCGGCTGATTGAGACGGACTTCGTCACCCGCGGCCGACAGCGCGTGCTCGAAAACCGCGTATTCGACTACTCCAGCCATCAGGTCGACGAATTTCTGCGAGTGCCGCAGGCCGAGCGGCGCGGCGACCTGTATCGCACGCAGGAGACAATCCCGCTGGAGCATCCCAATGGCTACATCGGCCCTGGCATGGAATTGCGCGACTCGCAGCTTCGCGAGGATTACGACCCGCGGCGGGTTCGTCCCGAGACGCACTTTGTGCCCGGTCGCTCGCCAGAGGGCGTGCCGCTGGTGCCGGGCCCGGCGACGACCGTGGAGCCATACATGCCCCGGCATCCGGCGGAGCCGCTGCAGATTGTGCCACTGATGCCGAAGTTCAGTCCAACGCCCGAGGAGCAACCAGCAGCACCTCCGCCCCCGGCACCACCGAGTCGCGATGGCTCTACCGACCCTGCTCCGCGTCAGCCTCCGGCTAACGCGGTACCACCTATGGAAGAATCACCCGAGGCCGAAGGCACGATCGACCCCGCCGCCCACGAAGAAGAGGAACAGCCGCCGCGGCGCCGGTGGCTGCGGCTGCCGTTTCTTCGCCGCGGCGAGTGAACGAAGAGGTCATTCACAACTTTCACGCGACAGGCAGACACATGAACTGGTGGCTCCTCGGCGCGGCGCTGGTCGGGATGATGACCGCGGCGGCCGTGGCTGGCGATCTGCTTCCGCACGCGGTGCGGCCGCGGCGGCATTGCCGGCTGCCGTGCTACGACTATCGAACCGTCAACCCCTCCGCCCCTGTGGAGGCCGCGACGTTTCGTGTGGTGGCCATCTTGTCGGAGGTGACCGCGGCCGCGTCATCGCCATCGGCGACCACTCGAGTAATCGGCCGGTCCTTCGTTCTGAAGAGCGAGCGGTTGCTGAATCACCACTGCGCCCTCTCACAGGTGGCCGTCACCGTTCTCGAGAGCGGTCGGTGGATCATCACTGGCCGGGCGGAACAGACGCCGGACGGACTCGATCAGGACATTGCCGAAGCCAGCGCCCGGTTCGCCCGCAACCGGTTCTTCATCACCGTCCGGGGCTACGCCCACGCTCCGCTCGTGCAGGACGGCAATAACGATCGGCTGGGCCGGCCCGAACTGATCCGGCTCGATCCGTGCGGATTCTGGGTCGAACGGCGGTCGGTCGAAGCGATGCGTTTGGAGGGCTGCCTGACGCGAGAAGAAATGAGGCTCCTCAAGTCGATCGACCGGATGGAAGTCGAATTCCGCTACGAATGACCTGCCTCCGCAGTTCTGTCCAAGAGCACAAGGTGCGAGCGCCATGAACGCCATCTGCCGACGCGGCCGTCTCGACTCACTCGCCGCACTGGCCACCGCGGTGCTTGTCGTGTGCGCGGCCTCCGCGCGAGCCGTCGATGACGACGACCGCATCGCAGTCCCGCCGGCCGATGAACTCGAAGTCCTCGACCCGCATGTCGATCCCGAAGGCAAGCCGCGCGTCCTCACGCGGCCGACGGGCGACGGGCTGGAGGTGGACATTCCGCCCGCGGTCATCGTCCACCGTTATTACTACACGGGCGACCGCAGCTTCCAGGGGCCGCGGCTGCCGGGCGGACCGACCATCGTCGTGGTCAATCATCCGTCCACAGGCGAGCGGCAGTACCTGGAGATGCAGATGTTGCCGGGCGCCCCACGCGTGATCTATCGCCGCGACCGCATCGAGTACGACTTCGGCACGCAGCGGCTGGTGCTGAAATTCAGCGATCTATGCGGCACGAAGGTGCTGATCCAGGACACCGAGGACGACAACTTCCCAGAGCCCGACGAGCCACCCGGCCAGAACTGGCTGCACCGCACCGGCATCCCGCACGCCGTGGGTCACGTGGCGCGCGGCACGCGGGACGTGCTGCACGGCACCGCCGACCGCATTCACGATACTGGCCGCATCGTCGTGGCGCCGGTCGCGCAGGCGCTTGAGTCGCTGCCGCTCGTGCAAACGCTGCAGACGTCCGCCGACGAGCGCGCCGTCCGCGCCCGCGATGCCGCCGTCCGCCGCGCCGGTCGGGAGCAGCAGACCGCCGAGACGTTCCTCCGCACGGTGCGCTGATGCCGGCGGAGGTCAGCGCCGTCAGTACCCGCATCTGACGTCCGGGCGCGCGTAGTCGAACTTCATGCGAGAATCCGACTCGATATCGGCCCGCATGACAGGTCTGGATCACTTCCGCGCTTCGGGAGCCTCAACAATCGTCAGTTCCAGACTGTCTACAACGAGAAGTCCCGAGACTTCGTGGTCGCGCGAGGCCCTCTGCAACAGAATGCAGATTGTCGCCAGATAATCGGGGCCGGACTCCACGGCGCCCACCACCTCCGCCCGGAACTCCTTGCCGTTCTTTGGGAGCGGCACCAGCGTCGTCTTGCCGCAACTTTGCAGCAGCACGACGGCTTCGACGCCGGGTTGGACGTCGACGTGGCCCTCGAGGATCTGCCGGATGTGAACCGGCTTATCGTGCGCGGCCAGCGTGCTCCGGACCGTCGCGCTGAGGGAGTCGGCCTCCGGCGACGCTCTCCGGCCACCGATTTCCACAGAGAAATCCTCAAAAATGTGCGTCACGACGACGCCGTCACCAGAGAGTGCCGGGACGGTCTTCACGACGTTCAGAACTTGGCCGGGGGCCACGAACTTCCCCGCCGGCGACTTCGCTCGACGCTGCTCCTTCTTGTCCCCACCATTCACGAGCCCCCCGCTCACAATGGCCGAGCCCGACAGCAAGAGGATCGCCACCGCCGCCGTCCTGATCTGGTGTGAGTTCATCCGACGTGCCTTTCAAATGGAGAATGGAATCGAGCCGACCCGGCCTTGAGGCCCGGTAAATCTGATCAACGACGATTCGGTGCTTGCGACGCCCCAAGCGCGAGGGTATCGTATCCGGAGTACCGTCTCAAAGCCACCATTCGTGAGGGCCGGCACCATGGCGAAGCCCAAGTCGAAATCCAGCCCAAGCGGCTTCGGCGCGATCGAGCAGCCCGAAGCGCCAGGTGGCAGCGCGGCAGAAGCATCAACCCAACTGCAACAGCCGACGGCGCCGGAAGAGCAAGGGGCCGCTTTCGGAATCGACCACGCCGCCGAAACGTTCGGCGTCGATCGCGAGTACCTGGAGGCCCAGCGCAGCCTGGAAGAAAAGTTGCAGTTCGACGAGGTGACGCGCGACCCGGCCGCATTCTCCGTCGATGGAAGCGGCTACGGTTTGGACAACATCCTGGGCACCGGGATCGGCATCCGCGAACGTGAAGGGCACCTGACGGGCGAGATCGTCTTGAAGGTCTTCGTCCGCAAGAAAGTCCGAGAGCCCGCGCAGATCGCAGATGGCAGGATCGAACCAGAGCACGACGGCGTCCCGACGGATGTCGAAGAAATGGTCGAGGGCTCGGCATACGACCGTCGGGAGCGGCCGGCGCCCTGCGGGGCCAGCGTCGCACATGCGACCGGTCGGATCGGCACGATCGGCAGTCTGGGTATCCGCGACAACAAATGCGTGCTGCTCAGCAACAATCACGTCCTGGCGAAGGAAAACCGCGCCCGGCGGGGCGATGCCATCGTACAGCCGGGCGGAGGCGTCATGCCGCGCGACTGGATCGGCTACCTGGAGGACTTCGTTCCACTCCAGATCGGCGGATTCAACACGGTCGACTGCGCGATTGGCTGGGTTCCCACGGACGGCGGCTACGTCACACCTTCTCATCGGTACTTCACCATCGACCCGGCACCCACATCGCCGCGTCTGTATATGACGGTGAAGAAGGAGGGCCGAACGACAGGTTCGACGCTGGGCATGATCGCTGATGTCAACGTAAAGGTACGAGATATTGCCTATCTTTCAGGCAAGTTGCATTTCCAGAATGTCGTTATCGTCAAATCGTCGTCTTCGTCGCGGCCCTATTTCGGACAACCGGGAGACTCGGGGTCGCTGATTGTCGAGGCCGCCACCAACCGGCCGGTCGCGCTGTTGTTCGGCGGCGGCGGGCTGGAGACGTTCGGCAATCCCATCGTCGACGTGATGCGGGCACTGCGAATCGAGCGGTTTTTGAGCCAGTTTTAGCGCCGCAACAGGAGTTTCCGATGTCCATCAGCGCGGAAGAACAAACGGAACAATTGGCGCAGATTCTGAAGCAGAACGAACAGTTCCTGCTCGAGCAGGAAGACATTGAAGATATAGGCGTTGGGATTGACGACGAAGGCCGGATCTCCATCAAAATCCGTTATCCGCACGACATGCCGCCGGAGCGGCGACGGCAGATCCAGGAGCGGATCGGCACCGGAATACCCATCGATTTCAGACCAGCGGACCGGGACAAGCGAGCCTATTGACCGTCGCCGGTTTCCAGAACCCGCGTTCGCGGTACGCCAGATACAGCTTGTATAGACAAGTCCTCAGCCAACCGGAACGAACATCCTCGATCAGACTGAGAGGGAAGGTAGCCATGGGATACAAGAGCGTGTTCTGCTGCGCCCTGACCGCCGTCCTGGCGAGCGGGGGTCCGGCGGCGGCCGGCGATTGCGGTCGACCGGCGGCCGCTTTCGCCGACTGTGCGGGCGGGTCTGCCCAATCGTACGCGATGCCTCGAGGGGGCTACTTCGCGTACTCTGCCACGGCGCCCTACGGCGTCCAATACAGTGCGCCGCCCGCTGCCTACAGCGCACCGGTGGTGTACAGTGCGCCCTACTCCGTCGTTCCCGTCGGATACTCGCTGACCCAGCCATCTCCCCCATCGTGCGGGGAACCTGGAGCGAACGCAGCGTTCGGGCTGGGCGAGGCGCTCACCACCATCCAGCAGGTGTTGAATCTCGTCGACCGCCTCCGGCAGGGAGCGAAGAGTCCCGGGCAACCGGTCGAGACGCAGAACGATTACCACGAGCGTCTGACAGCGATCGAGGACTATTTGGAAGAGAAGGATCCCACCTTCAAGCGTCATAAGCCGGCGCCGGCTGGAGCCGGCAAACCCGATCAGCCGACGCCGCCGGCCGGCCACGCGCTCGCCGCCGGCAACGGCAGAGCCCCGGCTCCGCCGGAAGAAGAGGACGTCGCAAAGGCCCTCAAACGGATCGAGGAGAAGCTTGAGAAGCTTGAGCGTATCGACGCGTTCTTGAAGAAGAAATATCCTGGAGAGTATCAATAGCCGGTGCTGGGGAGGCTGGACCGCTGCCCTCAGCCTTTCAAAGGACATGGTCCTTCCGGGCATTTCTGCGTCGGAATCGGTCGAAACCCTCAAGTCGTTGGAACCGCTGCGACGATCATATTGGCACGCTGCAGAGCGTTTTCCTGTTGCCGTGCCCGATCACATAGAGAAGTCGCCGTGGTTTCGACGCGTTTGACGATTACCGGTTGCGCCTGGCTGCTCGTCATCGGTTGCGCGAATCTCGCGTGGGCCGGTGGTCCGGGCGGAGGGCACTCCTGTTGTCTCCTGAAATGGTGCTGCTGCTTCGACGAGCATGAGGAGCGCGAGTCGGCCCTTCATCGCCATTGGCGGCGGCTCGAGCCTCCGCGCGGTGCGGTCGTCTACAGCGTCCCCGCAGCAATGGTCGCCCAACAGGCATTGGCCGTCGATCCGCGCCAGTTTCGATCCTTCGCGCTGGACTGCCGTAACGGCGAACGAGACAACGCCGCGGACGAGAAGCTGGCAGAGCAGTTTCGGGCTCTGGCGGAGCGGCTGGAAAGGACTCTGGAGACCGAGGAACCGCAGCGGGAGCCGACTGCGCCTGGCTTCGAGGACCGGATCGAGGCGCTGGAGTCGCGGATTCGGCAGCTCAAAGAGTCAGAGCCGCAGGTTCCGACAAAGCCATGATGCGGGTCCGCAACCGCCGCCAGGTCGATGGGAGTTTGCAAGGATGCTTATCGCCCGCCTGTCTTTGTTGCCGCTCGTCGCCGGGGTGGCCCTCGCTGGAGTCTGTGCCGCCGAAGATGAGATTTGGCGCAACCCGCCGCCACCGGGCCCTGCCCGAGCAAACGACGGCGGAGGGGCACCACCGTACCACGCGGCAGGCTGCGGTCATCAGCAGTGCGTTCCGTCCTGCGCGGTGTGTCGGCCGCAACCTCCGGCCCAACCCTATGCTGCGCCGCCCGCTGGCATGTATGCGGCGCCACCGCCCAGCGGCGAGGTGACGGGAGAATCCGCCGCCCTCGGACTCCAGGGGCTGTCCATTCGCTTTCCGGCACTCACCATCGAGCTGCCTAGCCTGAAACTCCCGGGATTGATTCGCTATCGCCGCGACGCGCAAATGATTTTTGACGAGTCGCGCGCCCCTTACGTTTATGGTCCGGCTGCTGTCTACGGCCAGATTGCTCCGGGCGGACAATTCGCTGCGGGCGTGCCCGCAGGCGCCCCCTATGCGGCCGGGCAGCCCTGCTCTGACAGGCAGGATCTGAGCAGCTTTTCCAAATCCTACTCCGAAAGTCTCGACCGCGAACTCGAACTTCGCGAGCAATTGCTCGAGCGCGAACGGCGAATTCGGGAGCTCGAATCACAAGTCAAGAAGCTGCAGGAACTGGAAGACTGCCTGAAGCGGCTGACGGCTGCCTCCTCGTCGAGGCAGTATCCGCAGCTTTCGGAAGCGGGTTCCGAATCGCTCCCAGTGCCGCCGGATGTCCCCTCGCTGGATCCCGCAGGCTACGAGAAAGCGGTGGAGGACGATCGCGCGATCCGGCCGGCAACGCTGCATCACGTCCAGAGCGCCTCCGCTGCTCAGGAGCCGGCTGCCGAGGAAGCTCAATCTGGCGGTCAAGCCGCCGCTCTCCAGGAAGTTCCGGATGAGACAGCAGCCCCCGCAAAGCGCCCGCTGCTACAGCGGATCTTCAACCGGTGAGCGCCTCAGCAGGCGGGGCCTCCGCTTTGGCAGCGAACCGCTTGCAGGACTGACATCGCGCAACAAGCACACCGTCATCGCCCCCCGCGAGGACATAGGGCGAGTCGGCTGAGAATGCCAGCGCGTAAGCCCCACTCGCACCTTGCAGCTTGTCTGGTTGCCGGCTTGTGCGTACTCCAGCTCCACGCGGAGGTCCGCCTCGATGTCGGCGCGCGCTCCCAACTCGTACTGGCCCGGCGACGGGAGCTGGAGCGCTTCAAGAACTGAGGCGTGCTCGCTGAGCGTCACCTGGTAGTCGCTGGGGATTGCACCCTCAGCCTCGCCGTAGAATCCGAAGAGGGCCGAGGCGCGATTCTTGATCGCGCCCAACAGCGGCCGCGCCTCGGGAGCCAGTCTTGGGTGCTGGAGATCGCTGCCGACCGTGGGGCATTGGGAGCCGCGGAGTGGCCGGTCCGGCGAGTGCCGGTAACTCATCTCGAGGAACAACATCTGTCACTCCGGTGTACATGACGCGCTCCTCGCCCCGCGCATCCAC
>JAHWKJ010000291.1 GCA_019347905.1 Planctomycetota bacterium | reverse complement strand
ACCATGGGCTGGCAGTTTCTGCACCGCGAGCTGGACGAGTTCATCGAGGTCCTGCCGCCCCAGCAGCGGCTCGACGACCACTGGTACCAGGGCACGGCCGACGCCGTCTACCAGAACATCTACTCGATCGAGAAGCACAAGCCGCGCTACGTGATCATCCTCTCGGGCGATCACATCTACAAAATGGATTACGCGGACCTCATCCGCCGGCACGTCGACTCCGGCGCCGTCGCCACGCTGGCCTGCATCCCCGTGCCCTTGAGCGAGTCGCGACACTTCGGCGTCATCGAGGTGAACGACGCCCTCCGCGTCACCGGCTTCGTCGAGAAGCCGGAGAAGACCGACCCCATGCCCGACGACCCGAGCAGCTTCCTGGCATCGATGGGCATCTACGTGTTCGACGCCCGCTTTCTGTTCGACGAGCTGTGCCGCGACGCGACCGACACCTCCAGCGGCCACGACTTCGGCCACAACATCCTCCCGTCGATCATCGACAAGCACCACGTGCAGGCCTACCCGTTCCGCGACCGCAACACCGGCAAGATGCACTACTGGCGCGACGTCGGCACGCTCGAGGCCTACTACGAGGCCAACATGGATCTCGTCGCCGTCGAGCCGGAGCTGAACATGTACGACCAGTCGTGGATCATCCGTACGTACAATCCGCCGTACCCGCCGGCCAAGACGGTGTTCATGCAGACGGAAGGCCCCAGCCGCCGTGTGGGTGAAGTGCTGGGGAGCATCATCTGTCCCGGCTCCATCGTCTCCGGGGGACGCGTGCAGCATTCGATCATCGGCTGGAATGTCCGCGTCAACAGTTGGGCCGACGTCCGCGACTCGATCCTGTTTGAAGGCGTCGAGATCGGCCGCCGCGCCCGCGTGCGGCGGGCCATCATCGACAAAGGGGTGTTCATTCCGCCCGGCATGGAACTCGGGTACGATCATGCCGCCGACCGCGCCCGCGGCCTGACCGTCACCGGCAGCGGCATCGTCGTGGTCGGAAAGGAGGCCCGGTTTCAGTAACAACGCGTTGCCCGGAAAAGGGGACTGTCCCCCTCCGCTTCCTGAAGGGGACTGTCCCCTTTTCCGGGCAACGGCTTTCCAAGCCCACCGGCCGGAACCCGTGGGCGTGGGGGAACTCCCGACCATTCGACCGCGGAAGCGGCGGATACTTCCACAGGTGCCGCTGACGTATCCTCAGGACGGCATTGCACAAAAAAGGGGACTGTCCCCCTCCGACCTGGGATCCAACATTCGCCAACGACATATCCGAAGGGGACTGTCCCCTTTTTTGTGCAATGCTCCTCAGGAAGTAAGCCAATTTGGGCAAAGCCCCGCGAGGAGGGACTCGTGAATACGCATTGGGTATTCAGCGGCTGTGACGGCGACGACCGGCGTGCCGTCGAGGATTGCTGGGGCAAGCTGCGCGAGGCCCTGCTGGCGAAGTTCGAATCGCTCGCCCCTGCACCGATCGAGTTCCGCATCGCCGTCGATCGCGACAGCGAGAACGACGTCTGGACCGTACAGGCCGTGCTGCATCAGCCCTCCAACACGTTTGCCGAAGAAGAAACCGACGCCGACGTCGCGGCCGCCCTACGCCGCGTGAGCGAACGCCTGGCCGCTTCCGCCGATAAACGGTCGCGCGCCCACGAAGAGCCGGGCCGGCGCACGCGGCTGGATCTCGAGGCCTTGGTGCCGTTGCTGAAGCGCAACCACGCCTCCGGCCGCAGCCGCACGTTCTTTACGCTTCTGCAGCCGGCACTGCGGACGCTGGCCCATCACGCCCACCGCGAGTTGGAAGTCCTGCAACTGGACGAGGCGACGGTCGGCGAGCTCACCGTCAGCGAAATTCTCGATGAAACGCTGCTGCGGGCCTGGGACCGCTTCAACTCATGGCCCGACCGCCTGCCGCTCGATTTGTGGCTGGTTTCGCTGATGGATGAGGCCGTGCACGACCTCGCCGCCCACGAGTCGCACGAATCGCTCGAAGACCGCCGCCGCATCCCCGCCGAAACCCCCGACTGGGACGACGATTCCCCCGACACCTGGAGCGACCACCCCACGTTTTACGAGACGGTCGAGCTGGGCGAACTCATCCCCGGCCACGACGGCCTCGACGCCTGGGACCGCCTCGACGTCGAAACCCGCCAGACAGGAACGGCGGCGCTCCTCGCGCGTCTGCCCCGCAACCAGCGGCAGGCCCTGGTGTACTTCGCCGTCGAAGGCTACGAGCCGGCCGCCATCGCCGACGTGCAGGACCGCCGCGTCGAAGACGTGCAGGCCGACATCGACGCCGCCCGCCAAAGCCTGCGGCTGGCCCTCGCCGACGAAGACTTCCTGCAGGATGTGGAAGAGCAATTCGAACGCGCCGGCACCCACGAAGAACGAGAACGCCGCCGCCGCCGATGACGGGGAGGATGGAGGATAGAGGATGGAGGATGGCAAGAGGCCGCGATCTTCCTCTGCGCCATCCTCTATCTTCCATCCTCTATCCTCTCTTCCAAGATGCCCGCCTACATCGGCACCAGCGGCTGGATCTACCGCGACTGGAAGGAGCGCTTCTACCCCAAAGGCCTGCGGCAGGCCGACTGGCTCTCGTACCTCTCCCGCCGCTTCAACACGGCCGAGATCAACTACACCTTCTACCGCTTCCCGCGGCCGAAGGCCGTCGAGGAGTGGTCGAACGCCGTCCCCTCCCGCTTCCGCTTCGCCGTCAAGCTCTGGCGCGGCATGACGCAATACCGCAAGCTGCGCAACTGCCGAGCGTGGCTCGAAAACTTCTTCGAGGCCCTGGACCCGCTGCCGCAGCGGCAGCGAGGCCCCCTGCTCGTGCAGCTCCCCCCCGCCCAGGGCCGCGACATTGAAAAGCTGGACGCGTTCCTGGGCGAAGTCCGCGAAGTCACCGGTCGCGCCCGCTGGAAGATCGCCGTCGAGTTCCGCCGCGAAAACTGGCTGTGCGACGAAACGTACCGCCTGCTCGACCGCCATCGTGCCGCCCTCTGCCTGCACGACATGCCCAACCGCGCTCCCGTCGCCGAGCCGAACGATGCCAGCTTCATCTACCTCCGCCGCCACGGCGCCACCGGCAAATACGAAGGCCGCTACGAGGAGCACCATCTGAAGGCCGACGCCACCCGCATCCGCCACTGGCTCAAACAGGGCCGCACCGTCTACGCCTACTACAACAACGACCGCCACGCCCACGCCCCCGCCAACGCCGCACGGCTGAAGGATCTGGTTGAAAGCGGCTCTTGAAAAATGGACCTGTCCCCTGGTATGTCGCCGGCCACCGTCATCGAGAACGACGTCTGGATCGGGTACGGGGCGGCGATTACCAGCGGCGTAACCGTCGCCAGTGGAGCGGTCGTCGGCACGCGGGCCGTCGTGTTCAGCGACGTGCCGCCCTATGCGATCGTCGTGGGCAACCCGGCGCGGATCGTCCGCTACCGCTTCAGCCGTCCCATTGTGGAACGCCTGCTGAGGATCTCGTGGTGGGACTGGCCGACGGAGACCATCCGGCAGAACGTGGACTGGTTCTTCCGTCCCGTGCAGGAGTTCGTGGAGCGATTCGACCCCCAGCCGGGAGGCCCCGAACGTGGACGAGTTTGTCGCGCTCATACGGCAGGAGTTGCACCTGTCGCTGCCGTTGGAGGCACACACGCCGCTGATCAGCTCGGGCCTGATCGACAGCTTTCAGGTGGTGAGCCTGCTGGTGGCGCTCGAAGCGGCCTACGGCGTGCGAGTTGATCCCGCGGACATCGGCGTGGACAATTTCGACACGCTCGCGCAGATGCACCGATGGGTCGAACGGGAGCAGCGTGCGGCGTGAGCATCGAGCGGGCCGGGACGCTGTTCGAAGCCTTTCGCCGAGCTGCGGCCCAGCGGCCGAACGCTGCGGCGTTCACGTTTCTATCGGCCGAGCTTGTGCCGACGACCTACACGTTCGCGAAGCTGTTGCGCTGCGCCGGCGAGATCGCGAGCAGGATCGATCGGCACAGTCTGGACCCGGCGGCGCCGGTGGGTTCTCGTCCAGTCGCAGGAGGCGCAGGTGCTGCACTACCTCGCGCTCGTGTCGCGAGGGCTGACGCCGGCAATTCTGACGCCGCCCAACCGCAAGCTGCAGCGCGATTATTACGTCACGCAGATGCGGGCCGTGGTCGAGGCGTGCGGGTTTTCGGCCGTCATCACGGACCTGGAAGACTGCAAGCTGCCCGTGCACAGGCTGCGGCCGTTTACGCTGGATTCGTCGGATGGCACGATCGCACGAGCGCGTGGAGTTGCAGACGACGTCAGCGACGCGGCCTTCCTGCAGTTCTCCTCAGGTACGACCGGCTTCAAACGGGGCGTGCTCATCGATCACCCGGCCGTGCTCGCGCAGCTCGCGGCCTGTTCGCAGGCCATCGAGTTGAGCGACCGCGATACGATCGTGAGCTGGCTGCCGCTGTATCACGACATGGGCTTCATCGCCTGTCTGAACATGCCGCTGGCGAGCGGCGTGCACTGCGTCATGCTGCAGCCGCTGGACTGGGTGGCACGTCCCGGACTTTATCTGCAGGCGGTCTCGCGGTACCATGGCACGCTGAGCTGGCATCCCAACTTCGCCTTTTCGTTCATGGCGCAGCGGGTGCGCGCGGAGGAGTTGAAGGGCGTGGAGTTGTCCAGCGTGCGGGGCCTCGTCAACTGCTCCGAGCCGGTGACGCGCACCAGCCAGGACTGCTTCCTCGAACGATTCCAGGCCTGTGGCCTGCGCTCGCACGTCTTCTGGGGCTGCTATGCAATGGCCGAAACGACGTTCGCGCTGACGCATGGCACCGCGCACGACGCCGGCTACTTCGACCATCAGGGACCCACGGACGGTCCGGCACAGATGGGCGGTGGACCGCATGTGTCGGTCGGCCGTCCGCTGCCGGGGGTCGAACTCATCGCGGCCGACGGCGACCTGGGTCCGCTCGAGGACGGAACGGTGGGCGAATTGTGCGTCCGCTCGCCGTTCAATCTGCGGCGTTACTACAACAATCCGGCGGCGACCACGGCGGCGCTCCAGGACGGCTAGTACCGCACCGGCGACCTGGGCTACTTCCGCAACGGCCAGTGCTTCGTATGCGGCCGCAAGAAAGACCTGCTGATCGTCGGCGGCGTGAACGTCTATCCGCAGGATATCGAAGACTGCGTCTCGCAGATCGACAGCATTCAGCCCGGACGCGTCGTGGCGTTCTCCACGTTCGACTCGCAGGCCCAGAGCGAGCGGGTTACCATTCTGGCGGAGTCTGCCCTGCGCGACACTGCGAAGGCGTCCGCGATCATCGAGATCCGCCAGCGTCTCCTGGCGGCTTTTCAGATTGCCAATTTCGACGTCGAGCTGCTCGCGCCCGGATGGCTGCTGAAGAGCTCTTCCGGCAAAATCGCGCGGAACGCCAACCGCGAGAAGTGGGCGCAGCGATCGGAATGACGTGACGCCGGCCTTGAAAGGGCGAAGCGTGTTGGGACGCCGCTCGATTGTTGCCTGTCTGTGCCTGCTGGCGGGCGTGCTGCCGGCGCTGGCCCAGGAGCCGCAGGAGCGCAAGCGGATTGTCGTGCAGGTCGAGCCGCTCGCGTACCGGCCGCGGCACGGCGGGCCGATCGTCTTCGACTGGCATCTCCGCTGGACCGGCAAGGGCGTGCTCGAAGGACGGCTGGTGTTCGACGTGCTCGATGTCGGCGACCTTGCAACGCGGCCGCTCGGCACATTCGAGACGCGGCCGCTCGCGCTCACGTCCATCGAGCAGTCCGTCCAACAGGTGCTGCCCACGTACGACGTGACCAACAGTTACGAGCAGATCACGCTCCAGCCGCGGTTCATCACCGAAGACAAGTACATCCCGCTGCCGGAGCAGACGGTGTTCGTGCCGCCGGACGATCGGCGGACGATGGTGACGGCGATCTGCAACGCGTGGGGGCGGCTGACGAGTGCGGCCGTGAGCGAACTGGAGCGCGATCTGCGGCCCGACCGCTTTGACCCGCAGCAGGGCCGTTCGCAGGCTGGCATCAGCCCCGTCGCCGTGTGGCTCGATGCAGACCGGCTTTCCGCACGGCCGCTGGAATACTGCGCGTTCGACCTCGTACTGCTGTGCGACGAAGGCTTCGCGGCGCTGCGGGCTGTGCAGCTCGAAGCGATTGCGGCGTGGGTGGAAGCGGGCGGCAGCGTCTATGTGCGTCCGGGGGACGAGACGCTCGACGACCATCATGCGAGCTTTTTGAATTCGCTCGCCGGAGCTTCGCGCATCGAACCGCGGTTCCGACTGGATGCGTCCGGCCGCCTGCAGTCGTTCGAGGCGGCGAAGGGACTTTTGCTGTTCCGCCGCGGCGTGGGGCGGGCGGTCATCAGCGCCGGGAACGATCGTACCAACACCGACCGCAACACGCCGGCCTTCCGTGAAGCGTCGTGGTTCCTGTGGAAGCTTCGCCGGGACGTGTACGATGGTGTCGTCCACCGAAACCGCTGGCAGAAGCAGGCCGTCCCCGACGCCTTCATCGAAGACCCCGCCGCCCCGGCTGGGGAAGCGCCGGATCTTCTTAGAGAGGACGGCGCAGCCGTTCCCCCCCTTACTAAGGGGGGGCCAGGGGGGGTCGAGCAGCCAGACGAGGTGGATCAAGGCCGCCGACCCGCCGACGCCCTCGTCGACTTCCGGCCCGACGATTTCGGCGTGCAGCCGATCCAGTCCGGCAACTGGCTGTTGGAACGGCTGATCCCCGAGTCGGTGCAGATGGTGCCGCTGTGGATCGTGGGTCTGGTCCTGGGCGTGTACGTACTGGTGGTCGGTCCTGTGGATTACTTCGCGCTGGGGCTGGTGCGCGGGCGGCGGCTGACGTGGGTCCTCTTCCCGCTGGTGACGCTGTTCTTTGCCTGGTTCACAGTGTGGCTGTCGAACCGTTACATGCGGACGACCGAGATGAGCCGTTCGCTGATCGTGCTGGACGTGGGCGACGACGGCCGCATCGTCCGCTCCAATCGCCTGCGGCTGTGGTTCACCAACACAAGCGCTACGGTGGAAGAGACAATCGCCGATGCGATGCTCGTGCCGATGGAGCACCGGCGCTTCGGCACGGCCAGCCGGCTGTACGACCCGGAGTTGATCCGCAGTCGAGGCCGCGGCGAGCCGATCGACAGCGATGCGTGGTCTAACGGTTTTGAGGAGGAAACGATCGAGCAGGGCACGATGCGCTCGCTGGTCGCGCCGCCGTTTTACAGCGGCAGTCTGCCTGGCCGGTACACGTTCAGCCAGCGCGTGCCCCAGTGGACGCCGCACCTGGAGCGGACGTTCGAGATCGCGCCGGAAGGGTTCGAGACGACGTTTCCATGGGATTCGACCGAAATGCCTCCATTCCTCGACGCTGCTCGGCGCGAGGCTCTCATGGTGAGCGTCCGTGGACATTTCGGCGAAGGCGCGGCGGTGGCGTTGATCACGCAGGGCGGGGCTATCTGGCATGTTGGCGGTGATGTTGAACTGCTCGACGCGGCGCGTAACGGCACGACATACCCTGCGAGTAAGTCGCTCCAAAGCGGGCAGCCAGGAACCCTGACAAGCGATTTTCTGCTCGACCTGTCCGCCCGGCCGACGAAAGTTATCCGCGCCGGCGAGTGGTACCAAGAGAGCGCCGGCGCGTACGGGCTGTTCTCGCTCGTCTCACAGATTTCGCCCACCGGCGGCGATACGTTCGAGGACCTGGCGATACTCGATACGTCCGATCCTCGGCAGCGGCTCCTGCTGGTTGCCGTGCCGCGCGGCCGGGATATTTTGCTCTACCGCAAGCTGTACCTCGACGAGCGGAACCGCTGATCCCATGCACGACCAGGACCTTGACGAAGAATCCGCGCTCGACGAGGACGACATCGTCGTCGTCGAACCCGGCCGCGCGAAGGGCGATCCGCCGCGGCAACAGCCCGTTGCGGTTCCGGTCGTGTCGGTGCGCAATCTGTCCGTCAGTTACGGTCCGGTGCGGGCCGTGCGGGGGATTTCGTTCGAGATTCCCCGTGGCGAGGTGTTCGGCTTCATCGGCCCCAACGGCGCGGGCAAGTCCAC
>JAHWKJ010000290.1 GCA_019347905.1 Planctomycetota bacterium | reverse complement strand
CAGATGTCTGCGATCACCTTCGACGTCAGCGCCGGCAGCGGACAGATCCTGTTCAACAGCGGCGGGTGGACGCTCAGCAACGACCTGTCGCTGATGGACGGCCTGATCGTCGACGGCGCCAGCTCCGGAACGCTTGGCGGAATCATCAGCGGAGCGAACAGTCTGACAAAGCAGGGCGCCGGCACGCTGATCCTGAGTGGAACGAACAACTACACCGGCGGGACGACGGTCAGCGGCGGCGTGCTTCAGGGAAACACCGACAGCCTGCAGGGAAACATCCTGAACAATGCCAGCGTCATCTTCGACCAGGCGGTGGCGGGAAGCTATGCCGGCGTCATCAGCGGCACGGGATCGGTGACCAAGCTTGGCGCCGGGACATTGACGTTGGATGGCGCCAACACCTTCACGGGCGCCACGACGATCACCGCGGGTACACTGCAGCTTGGTGCCGCCGAGCGCCTCTCCGATGCCTCGGCGGTCACTGTTGGAGCCGGAGCGACGTTCGACCTGGGCGGTTTCAACGAGACCATCGGCTCGCTCAGTGGAGCGGGGAGTGTCGCGCTGGGAGCCGGAACTTTGACGGCCGGCGGGGACGGGACCTCGACCACGTTCTCCGGCGCGATCGGCGGCACAGGCGGCCTGGTCAAAGACGGCGCCGGCACGCTGATCCTGAGTGGAACGAACAACTACACCGGCGGCACGACGGTCAGCGCCGGCGTGCTTCAAGGGAACACAACCAGCCTCCGGGGCGACATCACCAATAATGCCAGCCTCGTCTTCGATCAGGCGGCGGACGGCACGTATGCGGGCGCGATTAGCGGCACCGGCTCAGTGACCAAGCTGAACGCCGGCACGCTGACCCTCAGCGGCGCAAACAACTACACCGGCGGGACGACGATCACGGCCGGCACGCTCCTGGGGAACAGCACCAGCCTGCGGGGCGACATCACCAACAATGCCGCGCTCGTATTCGATCAGGCGGCCGACGGCACGTATGCGGGAGCCATTGGCGGCACGGGGACGGTGACCAAGCAGAACATCGGCACGCTCAACTTCACCGGAAACAGCAATTACACCGGCGCGACGGCCATCAATGCCGGCCGGCTGAACGTCAACGGCTCCCTCGACAGTGTCGTCACCGTCAACAACGGAGCTATTCTGGGCGGCAATGGCACCATCGGCGGCCTGGTGCTGAACAACGGCAGCACGCTCGCCCCCGGCAACTCGATCGACACGATGACCGTCGATGGCGCCTATACGCAAAATGCCGGCTCGATTTTCCAACTCGAAATCAACGACGGTGGGACCACCGCCGGCGTCAACAACGATCTGGTCAACGTGATCGGCGCTCCCGGCACCGCCACGCTCAACGGCGGCACCGTCGACGTGCAGGCCGCGCCCGGCGATTACGCTGCTGGAACGACCTATACCTTCCTGACAGCCACCGGCGGCGTGACGGGAACGTTTGACGGCGTGATGGACAATCTCGCCCTGCGGGACGGGGTGCTGATCTACAATGCAAACAGCGTCCAACTCCAGCTCGTGCGCATTTCCGGCTCCTTCGCCACGATTGCGGCGACGGACAACCAGGCTGCCGTGGGCATGGTGCTCGAGCAGGCGGCGCCCACGGCCACGGGCGATCTGGGCCTCGTGCTGGACGAGATGCTCATGCTCTCGACGGCGGGCCGGCAGAACGCCCTCGACCAGTTGAGCGGCGAGAGCCATGCCAGCCTCAGCGGACCGCGCACGCAGTTCGCTACGCAATTCCTGCAGGTGGCGGCCGGAAGGCTGCGCCCCACCGCCGGCGCCAACTTCGCCGGCTAGTTCGCCAGCGCCGTCTCGGGGGCCGACGCGAACTTTCGGCTCGTCAGCTACGATGCCGCCCTCGACTCGGCCGCCCAGCCGGCCACCTGCGGCGATGGCCTCGCTTGCTCCTCAGGCTACGGTTGCAGTGGATATCACGGCGGTTGGGTGCAGGGTTACGGGCTGACCGGCGATATCGATGGAGATGGGAACGCCGCCGGTCTCGATTACAACGTCGGCGGTGCGCTGTTCGGCGTCGAAGCCCTTCTCGACCGCTGCACCACGGTGGGCCTGCTCGCCGGATACGCCCACATCGATACGTCCACCGACTCCCGTTCCGATGAGGCCGACATCGACAGCTATCAGGTCGGGGCCTACGCCCGGCATGCTTGCGGCAACCATTACCTGCTGGGGCTGGCCGCCTACGGGTACGACGACATCGAATCGTCGCGCCGCATCGCCTTCGGCGGCATTGCCCGTACAGCGAGCGCCGAATTCCATGGCCATCAGGCCATGGCTTATCTCGAGGGCGGACTGACTCTGAACGCCCGCAGCGTCCTGGTCCAGCCCCTCGCCGGCGTGCAGTACGTCCATCTCTATCAGAACGACTTCACCGAGAGCGGGGCGGGCGCGCTCGATCTCTCCGTCGATTCGACCGATGCCGATTCACTGCGGCCCTTCATCGGCGCCCGCGTCTCCCGTCCCTTCTACACGTCGTCCTGCGTGCTGGTCGTGCCGGAAGTTCGCGCCCAGTGGATGCGCGAAGTGCTGGAGGACAACCAGGTCGTGCGATCCGCACTCGTGGGCGCTCCCGCCAACAGCTTCTCGGCACGAGGCGTCGATCTGGGCCGCAACTTCGGCCTGTTCGGCGGCGGCGTAACGGCCTGGCTCAACAGCGGGCTGAGCGTCTTTGCCGATTACGACCTGCAGGCCGGCGAGAACCAGACGGCGCATGCCGGCAGCGGTGGAGTGCAGGTGGTGTGGTGATGCCTGACCGATAATTAAATCACCGACAGTGCCCGGCGCATCGCGCAGCCCCAGCGCGCTCATTTCTTCGGATGGCCGGGGTCGAGTTCGGCGAGCCGCTTTTCGGCATCGCGGCGGGCGTGCTCCAGCACGCTTTCGAGTGAGACTTCCTCGCCCTTCCGCTCCTTGCTCTCGTCGGCGGCCGACATGAACGCGTAGATCTCCAGCGTCTCGGCCTCGCTCACCGGCGGTTTCTTCGTGCGGAAGAACTTCACGATCTCGACTACCAGCGGCCGGTAGCCGCCGTAATCTCCGGCTTCGGCTTCGCCTTCCTCACCGAGGGCTTTGCCGCCGTAGGACCCTTTGAAGTTCTGCTTCGCGTCGCCGCGGTATCCGTGGAACGTTCCCGTGCGGCCGCCCTCCCACTTGCCCACGACCACGTCCAGTTTGTCCGTGCTCTGCGTGCGGCGGACGGACTCGCAGCCGGTGCCCATCATCGTGAACAGGAGTTCGACGCCGTGGATGCCGTACCAGTATAGGTCGGGGTGCGTCGGTTCGAGCGAGGCGGGACTCCAGGCTTCGGCGGACTTCACCCGGCCGACCTTCCCATCGCGGATCGCCTGCGCCCCCGGCGTGTAGCGCAGCGACGATGACGACCACACCGGCGTCTTGTACCGCCGCGAGGCCTCGAAGATCGCCACCGCATCGGCCAGCGAGGCGGCGATGGGCTTGTCGACGAACGTGGGCTTGCCGGCCTTCAATACCGGCAGGATCTGCTCCAGGTGCGGCCGGCCGTCGTTCGTCTCCAGCAGCACCACGTCGACCTTGTCGATCAGCTCGGGGATGGAATCGACGATCTCGACGCCCAGCGGCTTGATCTGCTCGATATAGCCCGGCACCCGCACGACACTGGACGCGATATCGGGGCTGCCCTTCGGATACGCGGCGACGATGCGGCAGTTGGCAACGTCTGCGGCCGCCTCGGCATCGTTCAGCAGCTTGGTGAACGCGATCGCGTGCGAGGTGTCGAGGCCGATGATACCCACGCGGATAAGCCCACCGGTTGCAGCCGGTGGGCTTCCGGGCTTCTGATCGGCCGCAGCAATCTGCTCGCCGGTGGCGTTCATAATCGGCGAGATGTCCCACAGCACGACCGACTGGTCGTAGCTGGCGGACGCGAGCGTCTTCGAGTCGGGATGCAGTGAGACGGCGGTCACGCGTTCGTCGTGGCCGCTGATCGTGCCCAACTCTTCGCCGTCGGCCCGCTTCCAGATTTTGATGTCGTTCTTGCCCTTGGCTCGTCCGCCGCCGGCGCTGACGACGATGGAGCCGCCCGGCAGAAACAGCGCGTCGTTGGTGGCGCGGCCGTGCCCGTCGAAGAAGCCCAGCGCCTTCCGCTCGGCGACGTCGTAGACGTTGACCTTCTCGTCGAGGCCGGTCGAAGCGAGGAAGCGGCCGTCCGCCGAAAAAGCCACGTTGCTGGCGGCCTTCTCGTGCGGATCGAACTTCGCTTCGACTTCTTCGCCGCTCGCTGCATCAAACAGCCGCACCGGCCCCGGCTTCGTGACGCGCGTTTCATCGCCCGAGGCCGTCGCCAGCAGCTTTCCGTCCGGCGAGAACGCAACCCCCGTGACCGGGTACTCGAAATCCTCGAGCGAAAGCTGCTGCGTGCCTGTGCTGAGATCCCACAGACGAGCCGTCGCATCATCGCCGGCGGATGCCAGCCGTTTGCCGTCGGAAGTGATCGCGAGGTCGTTCACGTAACCGCCGTGGCCTTCGAGCTCGCGGATGGCCCCGCCGCTTTCGGCGTCCCAGATGGTGATCGCGGAGAAGCCGCCGGCGATGAGCTGCTTTCCGTCGGGAGTCCACACGAGGCCGCGGGCGAAGCCGGTCTCGTCCTTCAGCTCGTGGAGCTGCTTCTTCGCATCCACGTCCCAGATGCGGACGACGCCGTAGCTGCCGGCCGCGAGCCGCTTGCCGTCGGGCGAGAAGGCGGCGCTCGTCACCCATTCGGAAAACCCGCCGAACTGGTGCAGCTTCTTCGCCTGCGGCCCCATCGGCTCTTCGCCCGGCACTCGTTCGATGCGCGGCTGCGCGGCGGCCCAGGATGTCAGCAGTGCCGAGAGCACAAGGGTCAGGCAGACGTTCGTGCGTCGCATGGCGATTCCTCGTGGGGATTGTCGTCCAACCACGTTTAGCCGCGACTCGGAGTCTTCGGAGAGGAGCGCTCGACGTCGACCACGCGCAGACGCCGCGCTCCTCTGCGCAAAGCCTTCGAGTCGCGGCTAAACGCGCAGTCGCACCGATTATGGCACGCCGGCGATGGAATGTCAGTCGCACAGGCGAGCGGGAGCCGTGAGGCTCCCGATTCCCGCAGCAAGCAATGCCGTTTCGCTGCCGGGCGCCGGGAGGATTGAGCGTGCTTTGGTTGGGGGAGGAATCGGGGGGCTGACGCCCCCCGCTCGCCGAGCCTATAGCCAGCCCAACGTCTGAGCGGCGGAAAAGTAGGCGACGACAAGAAAGAACACGCCCGCCAGCGCCAGCGCAATCCGCACGAACCAGTTCGGCCGCAGCGGCGCGGGCAATAGCACGAGGTTCACGACGAGCGCATGCCAGCAACTGAAGCCGAGTGCAAAGTTGTAGATCGTGGTCGCGATCTTCAACAGCGCCGTCGGCTCGTTCAGCGACAGCATGACCATTCCGAAAATCGCATAACACACCAGCACGGTGAAGTAGACGTAACGGATGTTCCTTGGTTTGATCTGCCGCAGTCCGGGGCTGGCCGTCCAGAAGACATCGACCCAGCGGCGGATCACACCGTCGGCGCTGGTCGCCATGCTGGGCGCCAGCACCAGGAAACCGCAGAACAGGGTCATGAACCAGAAGAATTCCCCAAGCGCCGGTGCGGAGGGTTCCACCAATACCGGTGGGTTGTCGTTCCGGCGCCACGGACCCCCCTCGCTTCCGGCCGGCGTCCCATACGACCCATTCCCGCGATACTCGTAGAGGGTTGCCCGAGCCGAGAATCGGAATAAGGCACCGGTCTGTAGATCGTTAAGGTGAGCGTGATGCACTGAGCCGCCTACCGCCTCCTGCACCTGGTTGGCCGTCATGCCGGCCGCGGTCCAGTTGTCGGCTTCGGTGCCGCGCTGCAGGAACTGGACCGAGAGCATGCTCGGCAGGGCGAGACCCAGAAAGCACGCCGGCATCCACACGGCCGTCTGATCGCGGACGACGTGCTTGTACCAGCGCTTCCAGCGCGGCAGAGCTTCCTGCGTCGGATGAAACACCGTCCCCACGTGCGAGAGCTGGAGGTCCTGCCCGCCGACGACGCTCGGAATCGCCCCCACATGATGTCCCATCCCCCAACCCTGGTCTCGCGTGTAATTGCTGACGGGCGTGTTCGAGAGGCCGCCGGAACCGGAAATGGCAACCAGTGCCGAGAGAAACGCGATCAGCGACCAGTCGATCTCGGGCCGCTCGCCGGAAAACACGCTGGCCACGCGGTCGCCGTCGCGGATCCCGTCGCCGTCGATGTCGATGAACGGGACGGGCTTCTCGCTGCGGGGGTGCTGGAAGAGCACTTCCCCTTTCGGTCCGCGCACCAGGTTGTAGGTGCCATCCGGCTGCCCGTCTCCCGTGACGTCGATCGTCACCGCGGAATCCGGTTGGCCGTCGCGATTGAGATCCGGCCAGGGAACAGTCTTCGAGTTCGCGGCGGAATGATCGGCTTCTGCCGGGTCCGAGATTTCGATGTCGACCATCGGGTCGGGTTCGCGGTCCTGATCGATGTTCGTGGCATAAGCATCGCGAAAGATCGTGCCGAACTGGAGCTTGAGCGTAGGCTCCATCACGTCGCGACGTCCGTCGCCGTCGAAATCTTCGCCGGGATCGAGCCGCCCGTTGCCGTTGAGATCTTCGACCGACCGCACGGGCACGCTGCCGAAACTGACGAAGCCGCTGAGGATCTCCCCCCATGTGCGGGGCGTGGACCAGCCGATGGCGAGGATCGTCAAAAAGCCGAGGACCACCACGATCTTGAACGTCATCAGCGCCTTGAGGGCGTTATAGATCTTGCCGCCGAAGACCAGCGGAACGAGGGCCGCCAGAAAGATCGCATAGCCCAGGATGCGCAGCAGCGTCTTGTGCGTCAGCGTCCCCTCCAAGCCCAGGAAGCTGTATTCGGCGACGCCGGTGGCCGCGTTGGGAATCTCGCCGAGAAACACCGCCGCCAGCGGCGTGGCCGCGCTGGCCGCGAGGTACGGAAAGATCGAGCCGAAGTCCAGCAGCAGGTAGACGAACACCCAGAACATCGGCCCGGGCAGCGTGCGGAACTTGCCGGTGAAGATGGGCTCGCCCGTGTACAGCGTGTAGCGGCTGATCTCGATGTTGTAGACGACCTGCCCCAGGATCGAGAGCGTGGCCAGCCACAACAGCGCGCCGCCGTACTTGGCGGTGACGATCGGCCCCACGAGCCATTCGCCGCCGCCGATCGCGGCCCCGCCCATCAAGAGGCCCGGCCCAAGAAGCGCAAACCAGTTACGAGTGGTGAACCGCGGCGCGTCGATCAGTTCACCGGTATTCCACCGCGGCATCGCCTGCGAGCCGGGGTGCGGAGCGTCGGTCGTGGAGGCCGCCGTCGTGGATGCGTCAGACATGCTGCTGAGGAGTCGGCGGAAAGGATCGCCCGCGGGAAACGCGAGAACCCAACTTTCAGCTTTCGATCCCCAACTTTCAACCTCGCACCGCAAACTTTTCGGCCGATCGAGAGCTTAGCCGCGGCCCAGCGGGCCGCGCGGCCCGCAGGGCCGCGGCTAAACGGGGGCCGGTCGGCGAGTTGTCGCCGCCCGAGGGCCGGATTACCATGGATCGTGGCTGCGGCAGGTGCGGCGGGTCGCTGATCGGGCCGCCTGAACGCGTGCCGAACGGTGGTTGGGAACCGACTGTCCACGTGACGTGTGAGGGCGCCTGTCGATGAAGAGCGGTGCGAGCCCGGCCATGCAGGCCAGCGTTCTGGCGCTGAACCGCCAGTATGCTCCGGTCCACATTCTCTCCGTCCGTCGGTCCTTCTGCCTGCTGGCCAAGGCCCTGGCTGAGGTCATCAGCATCGAGGACGGGACCTGGTGCTCGTACGATTTCGACGGCTGGCGCGAGCACAGCGAGATGAAATCTGAATTGGGCGGCCGCGAAGACGACGAGGACTGGATACGCTCGGTCAACTTTGAGATCCAGGTCCCCCGCGTCATCCGGCTGTTGTACTACGACCGGCTGCCGCGGCTGGCGGTGAAGTTCAGCCGCCGCAACGTCTTCCTCCGCGACGAGC
>JAHWKJ010000289.1 GCA_019347905.1 Planctomycetota bacterium | reverse complement strand
GAGAGCCCGTCATGCAGCGCTACGACCCCCTGACCGCACCCGACCCCGACGCGTGGTTGGCGTTGGACGAATCGGAGCGGACGCACCTCGTCGGCGCGTACCATAAACGCATCGGAGACAAAGCACCCAGTCCGATCGCGCATGCCGCCATTCACACCATCATCGAGAACCAGTTGGCCGAAGGGCTGCCGCCGGTCGTCGCCGCGCTGGAGCGGCTGATGGATGAAGGACTCGACCGCCACGAAGCCCTGCATGCGATCGGAACCGTCTTGTCGGAAGAGATCTTTCAACTGCTGAAAGGCGCCGAGCCACAGCCAGGCACCAACGAACGCTATTACGAGGGTCTCGCGGCCTTGACCGCCGCCCAGTGGCTGGCCATGCGCCCCGAGGATTGACGCCTCCTGCTGGTGGGCGATTCTTCCGCTCAATCGGCGTGCGCGGCAGCCATCGCGGCGGCTTCGGCCAGTTGACGGGCGCGGGCGGCCGACGTGTCGAGCGACAGCGCGATCGACACCTCCCAGCGGCCGTCGGCGGGCGAATGGATCGTCCACCGCGGAACGACCGCCGAACTCTGGTGCACCAGTTCGAACCCGCCTTCCGACTGGCTGATGGTCTGGATCGGCAGCGTCCACATGTCGGCCGGTTGCGAGATTTCCAGCGACGCGTCGAGCCCGAGCCATTCGTCCACCAGTCCCAGCCGCTCAACGCTCTGGAGCGAGTGCACGCTTTCGAGCTGTCCCAGCCGCCGGCCCGACGCATCGTAGTAGTAGCGATCCGGGGCACCCGCCGCCATGCCCGCGAAGTTGAATTCAACGCCAAAGTGCAGCGGCACGCCCGCCGGCACGTCTTCCAGCACGTACCGAATCTCCAGCGTTCCAGGCCGCTCGACCGACAGCGCCACCGTCTTCGTCAGCCGCAGCTCGTGGTTGCCCACGCGGCCGCGGCGGCTGAGCACCGCTTCGATCCGGTCGTCCGATCGCCGCAGACGCGACTGGTATACGCCGTCGACGAAATCGCCGATCTCGCCGTCGCCGCGGCGGAAGTCGTCCAGCTCCAGCTCCGGCTCGAAGAAATGGTCGACCAGGCTCTTGCGCCGCCAGCGGTCGTAGACGATCTGCTTGTCGAGGTCGGGCTGTTTGAAGCGGACGGACTCGTGAATGCTGTGCGGCTCGCCGTTTCCGCCATGCCCGCCGCCCCCCGCCTTGCGCACCACGTCGTGATACGCTTCCGGCCGGCGGTCGAGCGTGGCCAGGAGGTTGTGCGCGATCGCGCGGATGTCCAATTCGTACAGGTGCCCGCCGTGCACCGGCGCCAGCCACGCCACCAGCCGGTCGCTCGCCAGCCGCAGCTCCTTCCGCGCGTCGAGATCGTAGTCGGCCGCGTCGACCGACAGCCAGTGGCCGCTACGACCGGATGCCTGCTCCAGCAGGTTGTCGGCCGCCAGCAGGTGATGGTAGACCGCATTCCGCAGGTGCGGGAGGTACAGGCCGCCGAAGGCCCCGTGCCAGTACGAGCAGTTGCACTGCCCGCGGTAGAGTTCCGTGCGCGCCTGCGGCAATAGCTCCGGACGCTGGGCCTCTTCGCGGCCGGTCTCCAGCGCTTCGAGCCGCCGGCTGACCGCGAGCATCCGCGAGTACATCTCGTTGCTCTCGGGATACTTGGCGCGGAAGTTCCGCCACACGCCGCCGCGGAGAAACTGCCGCAGCTCCTGCCATTCGTCCGTCGGCTTCTTGCGTTCCACCAGATTGTGGAATTGCGTTTGCCGCACCGGCGGCAGCGCCCATTCGGTCATCTCGCGGTAGCTGGCATCGGGCAGGTAGATGCGGCCGGCGGGCGAGATGTTGTCCACCGCCTCCGCCAGCGTGGTGACCTTTAGCCAGTCCGCATTATTCCGCAGCGCATCGAGAAACCGCCGCAGCCAGCCGTCTTCGTACACGTGCTTCTTCGTCTCGGGCCACGTGCCGAACTTCTCGCCGTCATCGCCGAACACCGCGACCGCGCCGGGGAAGCGGTTCCCCAGCTCGCGCATGTACTCGATCGTCTTTTCGGGCTGCTGGAAGGGAATCGTGTAGCGCAGCCGCTCGCTGCCGGGGAACACCTTGAGCACGCGGCCTTCGTCTTCGGTGAGGTAATAGCCGTGCAGCTCATCGTCGGCGAGGCCGGCGCAGCGGAAGTGGTAATCGTCGAGCACGGTGTACTCGATGCCGGCATCGACGATGGCCGAAGCGAACGCCTGCTCCCAGACGCGCTCGGGCACCCACATGCCGCGGACTTTTCCGCCGAACGTCCGCTCCAGGTACTGCGAATACGCCTGAATCTGCCCGACGCGGTCGCGGTGTGGAATGCAGGCCAGGATGGGCTCGAAGAACGCCCCGCCGATGATCTCGATCTGCCCACGCTCGACAAACTCGCGCACGCGATCGACGTACTGCGGCCGGTGCTCGACCAGCCACTCCAGCAGACTCCCCGAAATGTGCAGCGAGATCGGCAGCTCAGGATAATCCGCGAGGACGTCGAGAAACGGCGCGTAGCTGTCCCCATACGCCGCCTCGAAGACGCCGCCGAAGTTGCCGATGGGCTGGTGGTTGTGAATCGCCAGAACCAGCCGGACGCTCGTCATGGAAGACGTCCTTTCCTTCCGCCATTGAGGCGGGCAGAGTCAGTGCTTCACGTTGATTCCGCAGAAACAAGTTCACCGTTGCGGGGCGCGGGGCGGCGCCGACGACGGAGCATACATCATACGCCTTCAACGGCCTGCCAAGCCACATCGAACCAGCAAACCGGATCAGACACCTCCACGTCTGGATGTTCCAGCCGAAGGAGGCGGTCAGTAGAATGGTTGACGACCGTGATGCAGACGTTCGAGATGCTGCGGGGGCAGGGCCGTGAATCTCACGAAGGAACAAGAACTGGCTGTCACGCAGGGCGAAGCCGTGCCGGTCGTCGTCGGTGAGGCTCGCTGCGTTCTGCTTCGTCAGGACGTATACGAGCGCGTCAAGCGCGTCCTCGACGATGAGCTGCAGCCCGAAGAGGCATATAATGCCGTGCTGGAAGCCTGGGACGCCGTCGGAAGCCCGCAGGATGCTGAAGAATGCTGATTAGTGGCAATCAGCGGACATCAGTGTTCCTAGCTGCATTTTCGGCCCTTCGTCGGCGCAGATGCCGACAGCCCAGCCCGGCATTCCTCGAGCGCGTTGGCCGCGTCCTCGCCAGTGTCGCCTGCCTCCATGTCATCGAGCGCTTCGCGGATGGCGGCGACGTTCTCCGCACGTTCAGAGCGTGTGGGATTCTGGATGCGCCAGAGGTCGAGAAGCTGCTGAAGCGTCAGCTCGACGCCGGCGTGGTCGAGCTGGGCGGAGGCGAATTCGTGAAAGCTGTCGAGTTGTTCGCGAGTTGCTGCCATGAGAGTCCACTCCCTCAAGTCACGATACATCGTAATGGCTCGCGAGCCTGTTGAGAAATCACTGTGTGTCTGCGTAAAACACTTGGTCGTAGTCCCCGTATCGCGGCATGCCGTTCCCAGCGAGAAGCCAGTGTTGGAGCTCATCGACCAGCGTATCTGCGTATTCACCGAGTTCAAAAACGACGCGTTGCCCATCCTCGAGCGACAGGCGGACGACGCTGACTGTGGTTCTCGCCTCGTTGCCCACACGGATTTCTGCGAGACCTCCTTTTCCGCTGCTCGACCCTTGGCCACTGAAGATGTCTCGAACACTGCGGTCGAGTTCGTTGATACATAGAGGAATGACGCGCGGGGTATCTTTCAGCCAGATTCCTGGCTGAATCAGCACCCAACCGGCCGGGACGAGTCGCGCTCGTGATCGAAGAGGCCGATCGTCATTGCGTTGTATGGGTACGCAATACGTGCAGCCGGTCCCGTGTACTTTCGCCAGATACTGCCGCAATGCCTCGGGGTCATCTTCGGATTCCCAGTACATCCCCGCCGCGTTGGACAACAAGGCGCGTATGAGGCCCTGCCGAAACCAGAAGCAGCCGATCTGCTCGCTTGATGGTAATCGGGTCAAATGCAACGCAGCCATGGGCGACGTTCCGAGGTGACAAGTCGGCTGGTTCGCCTCACCGCACGTAATCCTTGATCGTCGGCCGCTCGATGCGTGGCGGAAAGTCGCGGGGCGGTTCGTGGGCGGCGTCCATGAACTTTGTCAGGCGCTCGACGATCTCCGGATGCTTCGCAGCGACGTTGGTGGATTCGCTGATGTCGGTTTCGAGGTCGTATAGCTCAACGGGGGATCGCGGGCCGTTCTGCACGGCTTTCCAGCGGCCGATGCGGGCGGCGCGGGAGAGGCCGCCGGAGCGGGCGTACTCCCAGTAGAGGCCGTCGTGCTCGCGCTGTTCGCCGCGGGCGAGCAGCGTGGGGACGAGTGACAGGCCGTCGATGTTCTCCGGGGGCTCGACGCCGGCGAGTTCGGCCAGCGTGGGCAGCACGTCCTGGAAGGCGGCGATGTGGTCGGTGAGGGTGCCGGGCTCGATTCGGCCGGGCCAGCGGGCGATGAAGGGGACGCGGAGGCCGCCTTCGTAGAATGTGCCCTTGTAGCCGCGCAAGGGACCGTTGCCCTCGAAGAAGTCGGTCATCGCCGTCCAGCCGGCGTCTTTGCCGCCGTTCTGGGCGCCGTTGTCCGAGGTGAAGATGATCAGCGTGTTGTCGTCGATGCCCAGCTCCTTCACCAGGGCCAGCACTCCGCCCACCTGCCGATCGAGGCGTGAGATCATGCCGGCGACTGTGGCGTAGCCGTCTTCGGAGCCGATGTAACCCGGCCGCGTGTCGAGGATCGCCCGCTTCGGGAACTTGCCGCGGTAGGGCTTCTCGGAGTCTTCCGGCACGACCAGCTCGACGTGCGGGATGATGTACGGCAGGTAGGCGAACAACGGCCGCTCGTGGTTCTTGCGGATGAAGGTCAGCGCGTGGGAGTGGATCGCGTCCTGAATGTACGTGCCGCGGCGGCCGCCTTCGTTCTCGGGGAACAGCACCTTCTCGTTGTTGTGCCAGGCCCAGTACGGGTAATAGAAGTGGGCGTGGACCTGCAGGAGCTGTCCGAAGAACTCGTCGAAGCCCTGCTTGAGCGGATGGCCGCTGGTGCCCTCGAAGCCCAGGCCCCACTTGCCGAAGCCGCCGCTGGTGTAGCCGGCCTCGCCGAGCAGTTCCGCAACGGTCACATCCTTATCGTAGAGAAGCTGCTTGACGTCGTTGGCCCGCACGGGCGTGTGGCCGGTGTGCAGGCCAGTCATGAGCACGCTGCGCGAGGGCTGGCAGACGTGCGAGCCGGCGTACATCTGCGTGAACCGCATCCCCTCGGCCGCGAGGCGGTCGAGGTGCGGCGTGTGAATCTTCTTCTGACCGTAAGCCCCGAGGTGACCGTAACCGAGATCGTCGGCGACGATCAGGATGATATTCGGCTTCGGCGCCTCGGCCGCGGCGGCTGCGGGGGCGCAGATCGGGAGCGTCCCAGGCAGAACCAATGCAGCGGCGAGCCCTGCGATGATCGACGGCTTCGATCGACGGTGGATCGGTTGAGCGGGCAAACTGCGCATGCGGTCGATTCCCCTTTGGTCTGCGGCGTGTGCCGAGAAGCGATCTTGTGCGACGACCGCAGCCCAGTATGTCCGTCGACGGCGGCGGATTCAAATCCCTGCCGGCTTTTGAGGCAGAGGGCACGGGACATGCCATCACAGATCGAGTCGGCGCAGCAGCGGCGTCATCGCTTGCCGAGCGTGGACCAGGCCCAGAGACACGCCAGAAAGAAGGCTCTTTCGTTGGACGCGGGGGCCGCGGTGAAGCCAGCAATTGCCATCCTCGCCTCACGAACCAACGTGAGCACGTCCCCTCGATTGAAGCGTTCCGTACGATCGTAGTCCGCCAAGTGCCGCTCATCCTGGAGGCCGACGAACCTCTTGGCGATGGATCTCACGCTGCTGGGGGTTGAGAATGATGCTGGAAGTCCTTTGCGAACGGCGTCCTTCAGCGTCCCACCGGCGAACGACTTGCAGGCGTCCCTCATGGTGCTGTGCGTAAAGGCCCGGCCGAGGACGTGGCGAAAGGGCGATTGGTCGTGCTGCGCGCCAATCGCATTGCGGCACGACTGATCGACCAGAAAATGAAACACGGCGTAATACGCCGAGGAGACCGCGCGGCGCAGATTCGTCTGCCGAGGTCGTCTGGGATCCAACTTGGCGAGGCGTTCCGCCTGATTCAGCAGGTCCTCGTGCATCTTTCACTTCCGCTGCTCGGCCAACTCTTCCCGACGCTCGCTCTCTGTCCGGAGCCTGACGTAGGGGAACAGCTCGATTCCGTGGGCCAGCAGGCGATCGTAAATTGCATCTTTCAGTTGTAGGCCATTCTCCCCGGTCAATTCCTCGTCCCGCGTGTCGTCGGGGATAGTCACGTAGATTCGGAGCGCGTCGTCCCCGGCCCAGTCGACGTAATCCTCGACCTCGATCGCCACCACCCGCGGCGCCGGGGGCAGATCCAGCTTCCGGGGGTCGAGCAGTTTCTGCGCCTTCTTTGCGACGGTCATGACGCTCGTCCTCGTGAATTCGTGCTCTGCCAAAGCGAAACCGCCGGACGGTCGGGGCGTCCGGCGGCTGTGCGTTTCGGATTGAAGCGGATCGGCCTAGTAGCGGCCGCGGCCGCCACCGCCGCCTCCGCCGCGGCGGCCTCCGCCACCGCCACCACCGCCGCCACCGCGCCGCTCCTCGCGCGGACGGGCTTCGTTCACCGTGATGTTGCGTCCCTGCAGTTCGCTGAGATTGAGGGCCTCGATCGCCGCCTCGGATCCGTCGGACATTTCGACGAAGCCGAAGCCGCGCGACCGGCCGGTTTCCCGGTCCGTAATCACCTGGGCCGACGTGACGGTGCCGTATTGCGAGAAGGCCTCCCGCAGGTCATCGGACGTCGTGCTGAAAGAGAGATTGCCAACGTACAGATTCTTGCTCATGTTCGTCCCGTTTTGAGCCTTGCGGCTCCGTAGAAAAAGTCACCCACGGCCGCCCGCTGTTCGGGCGACCCGAAGATCGTGGCGTTCGTCCGCCGTTGGCTCTTGTCGGCCCAGAGTGCGAAACGTCCCGACAACGTCCGCGGCGACTGAAAAGCGTACCAGGGCAAAACGTCGTGATCTTCCGACCGGAGAAGCCAGTCTTTTCCGGTGGGAGTATTGTAACGAACCCGGTGCGAAAGGCCATCGCAAATCGAGCGGCCGCGGCTGCCCCGACAATTCCCTGCTCCGACCGCCGCCAATCCGGTATACTTGGTACACTTGAGGGAAGGTGCCGGACCGGCCAGTCGCAGGCTTTTCCGGCGAAGGAGATTGGCCGCGCCCGTTGCGGGCCGGGTGACGCGGCCCGTTTGAGGAACTGCCGGCGGCACGTGGCGGGCTTGTGCTGCAGGGTCATGTGGTCGAGTCGAGGGTTATGAGCAGGGAACCGAGCGGAAGCGCGCCCATTTCCGCCGAGACTCGCGAGCCTGCCGGAGCGGCCGGCGTGCTGGAGATCCGCGACGCGCCCTCCGATGCCGCTGACCGTTCCGCCCTGTCGGACGCGGCAGAGCAGGAATCACCTCCCGCATGGTTCCGAAGCCGACAGAATGGCAACGGCGCGCAAGCGCCGCCGCGCCGCCGTGGGCGCCGGACGCAGCCGTTGATCGTCGCGTCAGGCGACGAAGAACGCGAACTGACGCTCAGCGAGCGGATCGAGCGCTGGCTGCTCGGCGCTCCCGGAGTCGCGTATCTGTTGTCGATGCTGTTCCACGCCTCGCTGCTGGTGGGCTTCGCCCTCGTCGTCTCCCGCATGCTGCCGAACGAAAACGAGCGGGGCACGATCCTCATCGAGCCCCAGGAGAGCGAAGAGATCTCGCTCGATGAAGTGGACATGGCGGTGGAATTGGCACCGGTGAAAGTCGACCCGCTGCCGGCCCAGTTACGGGAGGTGCCGGTCGTGGAAGCCGAAGTTCCCGTCCCGCTGCCGGACGACATCCTCACCGAATTGCCGAAGGTTGGCGGCGAAGGCACGGGCGAAGCCGGCGGCGAAGGACTGGCGCGTCCCAAGACGAAGAACGCCGTCACCAAGGGCAGCTTCACGGCTTGGACGATTCCGGAAG
>JAHWKJ010000288.1 GCA_019347905.1 Planctomycetota bacterium | reverse complement strand
AGGTTGAAGAGAGACTCAGTGCCATCCGCCGTTCGCACATACTTCCAGGGCCCGCTCCGCAGTGCGGCCTCTTCGGCCAGTTCCCAGAAGAGTTCGCGGTTCTCCGGTGGCTTTCCGCGGCGCTCGAACAAATACTGCGAGAGATCGACGCCGTCGCAGCGATAAGGGCCGGGATCGACGCCTGCCAGCCGGCAGAACGTTGGAAACAGATCCAGCCCTGAGCCGACGAAGTCGTGAACGATTCCCGGCCGGATGCGACCTGGCCAGCGCATGAGGCACGGGACGCGGATGCCGCCCTCGAACAGTGTCGCCTTTTCGCCCCGCAAAGGTCCATTCGCGCCGCCGTAGTCGGGGTCGCCGCCGTGATCGGTCATGAAGACCACCAGTGTGTTCTCTTCGATCCCGCGCTCCTTCAGGGCGGCCAGCACCCGGCCGATGCCGTCATCCAGCGAACGCACCATGGCGGCGAACACGCGACGGGTGGGATCCTCGATGTCTTCCACCCGAGCCAGGTCCTCGGGCCGCGCCTGGAGAATGTTCGTGACCTCCCGTTTCCCGGGATCGTAGCCCTTGCCGTAGTGCGGCGCGTTGTAGGCCAGATACAGAAAGAACGGCCGCTGCGTCTCTTGGCGGTGCAGAAAGCGAACGGCCTCATCCGTCAAGAGGTCGGTGGCGTAGCCGGTCTCGTCGATGAGTTTCTCGTCGCGGTACCAGTCCGGCGCGATGCCGTACCGCATGGTGAAGAAATCGACGCAGCCGCTCGCGTGGCCGTAGAACGACTCGAAACCGTGCCGCAGCGGCAGTCGCTCGACGTTCCCATGCCCGAGATGCCACTTCCCGATGAGTGCCGTGCCGTAGCCCTGTTTTTGGAGCACCTCGGCGACCGTCGTTTCTTCCGCCCGAATACCCCTGTCGGCGTCAGAATCCCACAGCCGCATCAGCGCACCCAGCAGCCGGTCCCGCGAACGGCTGGGATAGCGTCCCGTCAACAGCCCGAACCGCGACGGCGTACAGATGGACGACGCGGCATACCAGCTCGTGAACTTCGCGCCGTCGCGGGCGAGAGAATCGATGTGCGGCGTGGGGATCTCGCTGTGATAGCACGAGACGTCGCCCCAGCCCTGGTCGTCCGTAAAGATCAGCAGCACATTCGGCCGCTCGGCCGCCTCGACCGGAACGCAGAGGACAACGGCCGCCCAGAAAAACACTCGCCCGCATCGCAGAAACATGACGCGTTCTCCCAAAGGATCTCAGCCTGGAGCCTTCTCTCCAATCGAGGGCAGACTTGAGAGCCTGCCGCTGACGACCATCACTCCTTCCTCAAGCCTTCATCCGTCGGAAGCTTAACGTTCCACAAGACCGCGCCGTTGTCGGAGTCGAATAGAATCCGCTGGCCACCATCGATGACCCAGCACAGCCTCGCTGTGGTCGGCCGCAATCCAAATGAACAGAAGGCAACGGAGACAACGAAGGCTCGGTAACGAAGTCTCAGAGCCTTTCTGCTCCGTTTCCTTCGTTTGCTCCTGTTCAAATCCGACTTCGACGCGCGCTTCAAGAAATTTGCGCAAGCGACAAAGCGTTTGACCCTTTGTAGTACAGATCGTCAGCGGATTCGCTCCGCGTGCCGGCTGCCTCATCCCAGCGCCGCCGCGTATTCCGCGCGGTCGACCGTGTCGCCGAACAGCAGCGGTGCGCAGCCTTCGAGGTCGAAGTGGAACATCGCTCGCGTCGCCAGGTCGATGTCGAGATCGGCGACCAGCAAGTGTTCCTGCCGCAGTTCGGCCTGCGCGTGGATCCGCCCGTCCGGAGCGACGACCGTCGAGCGGCAGTTCTGGTGCCGTTCGTGGCACATGTTGCAGGACGCGAACCAGATCGTATTCTCGGCGGCGCGGGTCACGATCATCGCTTCATGGATCGGGAGCTTCCAGTCGTTGGGGCGCGTGGTGTTGTTCTGCGGATGAAACACGAGCTGTGCGCCTTGCCGCACGCATTCCCGCGTCGTCTCCGCAAAGCGGAAGCCTTCGAAGCAGATCACCACGCCCACGCGCACGCCGAAGAGGTCGAAGGTCTCGAAGCTGCTGCCCGCCGAGTAGGCGATCGCATCCAGCGGCGTCAGTCGCGTCTTGTGGTGCGCACCGAGCATCGCGCCGCTCGGCGAAATAACCAGCGCCGAGTTGTAAGGTTTGCCGGCGACAGGATCCGAGGGAAACGGCATTTCCGTGCCCAGCACGCAGGCCATGCCGCTCTCGCCGCAGCGCTCGGCGACGCGCCGATGCAGATCGTCGAGTCGCTCCGGCTCGACCGGCGTGTTGGGCGTGGCGATGTCGACGCGATAGCCCACCGTCTGCGTCTCCGGGAAGCAGACGATGTTTGCCCCCGCATCGGCCGCCATCCCGAGGAAGCGGAAGATCGTCCTGGCATTCGCTTCGAACGAGCCGGTCTGCCGACACTGGGCCAATGCGATGCGCAGTGTGGTCATTGGTCGCCTCCGGCAGAGTCCTCGTAGATCAAGAGGCCTGAGGCCTTCGCGGCCACCATACCATCGGTGGTCCGCAATTACGACCAGCGTTTCAGGCAGACAGTTGATTCCTGCCACGCCGGACGAATGCCGTTCGTCACCAGTGCATCACGTACCCGCCGTCCACGTTGATGGTCTGGCCGGTGATTTCCGAGGCCCGGGGGGATGAGAGGAACACGATGGCGTCCGCCACATTCGCCGGCGTCTGCCAGCGGCCCAGGGGGACCACCGCGCGGACCTTCTCGCCCGCCCAGTCTTCGTAGCTGCGCCGCTCGTGGGGCGGCCGGCGCTCGTTCCACGCCTGCCAGACGGAGCGGTTGAGCGGCGTCTGCACCATGCCGGGGCACACGGTGTTCACCCGCACGTCGAACGGTGCCAGGTCGCGGGCCATGCACTGGGCGAAAGTGATGTTCGCCGCCTTGGAGGCGCTGTAGGGCGGATCGGTCGGCGAGCCGATCTGCCCCGCGACCGACGCCACAAACAGCATCGTGCCGGCGCGACGTTCGATCATCCCCGGAGCGACGGCGTGGGCGACGTTCACCATGCCCATCACGTTCACTTCGAGAACCCGCGGCCAGTCCCCCGGCTCGAGATTGGTAAACGGGAAGCCGAACCGGCCGGAACCGATCGCCGCCGCATGCACGAGATGATCCGGAGGCCCCAGTCGCTCGGTCGTCTCCGCCAGCGCTGCGCTGACGCTTGCAACATCGGCCACGTCGACACGAAGCGCGAGCGCGACGGTGCCGAACCGCTGCGTAATGTCGGCGGCAATGGCAGAGGCCTCATCGGCAATATCCCAGACGGCCACACGGCAGCCTTCGGCCGCAAACGCTTCAGCCGTCGCGCGTCCGATGCCGCTCGCGCTGCCGGTGACGACCGCCACGTGGTCGCGAATCTGCAGATCCATGGGGGGAGCCTGAAATGCCCTCAATACGCCAGTGCGTAGCCGTCCCGCCGCGGGTCGGCGCCGGCAAGACGGGCGCCCGTTTCGGGAACGATCATCACCGATTGTCCGCCGCCCACCAGCGGCGACCACTCGCCGATGCGCTCGATTTCGTGACCCCGCCGGCCGAGCTCAGCCAGCACGTCTTCGGGGATGCGATTTTCCACGTGCAGGCGCGTGTTCTCCCAGACGCGGAACCGCGGCGCCTCGATGGCTGCCTGCGGATCGGCGCCGAACACCAGCACGTTCAGCAGCATCTGCACGGTCGTGTGCAGGATGCCGTAGCTGCCCGGCGTGGCCATCGACAGCTCGAAGCGTCCGTCGGAAAGCACGTGCACGGGCGACATGCAGCAGCTCCAGCGCTTTCCCGGGGCGATCAGGTTCGGCGTCGGACACCCGGGATCGATCTCGAACCACCACGCGAAGTTGTTGAGCAGCACGCCGGTGCCAGGAACCATCACGCCGGAGCCGAAGCCGTTGCCCAGCGACTGCGTAATGCTGGCCACGTTGCCGGCTTCATCGACCGCGGCCAGGTGCGTCGTCAGCCCGTCGATGCGGCCGGGCGGGATTGTCTCGGCCGCCGCCGCCCGCCGCCAGCGTTCGCCTTCACTGACGCCCGCCCGCGCCGGATCGATCCGCCGGCGCTCTTCGGCGGCATAATCGGCACTGAGCAGCTTTCGAAGCGGCACCGGCGCAAACCGCGGATCGCCGGCCCATCGGATGCGGTCGGCGGCGGCCAGTTTCACGGCTTCGGTCAGCGTGTGAATGTAGTCGGCCGAGTTGTGCCCCAGCTCGTCAAGGTCGTCACCTTCGAGGATCTTCAGGGTTTCCAGGATCTGAAAACCTTCGCAGTTGGGCGGACAGGTCCGCACACTGCGGCCGCGCCAGCGGATCTCGATCGGCGTCTCCCATGCCGGCCGGTAGAGTTCGAGATCCTCGCGCGAGATCAGCCCGCCCTGCGACTGGATGTAATCGGCGATCCGCCGGCCCAGTTCGCCGCGATAGAACAGTTCCGGACCCTCGGCCGCCAGCCGCTCCAGCGTGTCAGCGAGCTCCGGCTGGCGGAGCACCGCGCCGATGCGGGCCGGCACGCTGCCGAAAACAGCCTGTCCGGCTGCATTCAGCCGCGGCCGCGCGATATCGATGAACGTCGCATTCGCGGGATGCAGCGGGAAGCCTTCGCGGGCCAGCCGCACCGCGGGGGCGAACACTTCACCGGCCGGACGCGTGCCTTCGCGGGCGAGCGCCTCGAACCAGCCGGCGACGTTCCCCGGGACGAGGCAGGCCTTCGGCCCCGTTTCCTGAGATGCCGGGTCGAAAACTTCGGGCACCGCCGCCTGAGGCGCGCAGCCGCTGAAGTTCAAAACGCGTGCCGTCCCATCGCTCCGGTACAGCAGCAAGAGACCCACGCCCGCCGGTCCGCTCATGTAGGGCTCGACCGCAGCCAGCGCCACGGCCATGGCCACGGCCGCATCCACCGCGTTGCCGCCCGAGCGGAGCACGTCGAGCCCGGCCTGCGACGCCAGCGGATGGGCGGAGGCGACGGCTCCATGAAGACCCGCGACGACAGGACGCATGCGTGGCAATGTCATGGCGTCTCGTTATACCGCCTGGATTCATGGGTGACCACCGTGACGTTCGAGCGACGGCCGGCGTTGTCTCCGGGAGGAAGGCAGAGGCCCCGTCGTCTGCCTACTGCTTTCACCCAGATTGTGTGCGGTTGCGAGGACGGTAACGCCGCTGATCCGCGCCGCGGACCACGCTCGTGCGTCGCGAAAGCAGGCACAACGGGCTGCCAACGTGAGCTTCATTCATTGACGCGGTACATTGTAGCCGCAGATCGTGCAGGACCGGCTTCCATCCGTCCACGTTCCAGCTCGCTTGGGGACTCGGCGATGGCGAAGAAGCAACCGAAGTCGCAACCCCTCGTGCCCGCGGAGCGGATCGAGCGTGCGATCCTCTTAATCCGCGGCCAGAAGGTGATGCTCGATTCCGACCTGGCCGAGCTGTACGGCGTCGAGACATTCAATCTCAACAAGGCAGTCAAACGCAACCGCGACCGTTTCCCGGAAGACTTCATGTTCCAGTTGACGGCCGAGGAGTTTGAGGACTTGAGATTCCAATCTGGAATGTCAAGTTCGTGGGGCGGGCGCCGCACCCCGCCCTACGCCTTCACCGAGCAGGGCGTCGCCATGCTTTCCAGCGTCCTTCGGAGCCCGCGGGCCGTTCAGGTAAACGTCGAGATCATGCGGGCCTTCGTTCGGCTGCGGGAGCTGATGTCCACACACAAGGACCTGGCGCGAAAACTGGCCGATCTCGAGCGGCGGGTCGATGGCCACGACGGGCGCTTCCAGGCGGTCTTTGAAGCAATCCGCCAACTCCTGGAGCCGCCAACGCCCGCGCAAAAGGATCGGCGAATCGGTTTTGTCATGCCTCGCAAGCCGCACGATCGCTGACCCGCACGCGGTCTGCTCACCGGCCGTGTCAGCGCCTCGAAGGCGGCCAACGGACTTCGCGCGACCGGTCGTAGGCGGTGCGTTTCTCGTCTTCGCGAGGCGTGAGCCACTCGCTCGTGGCGTCGTACGGTTGCGCAGACGGCCGGACCAGGGCCGTTAACAGAATGTCCGATTTGCGACCGCCCCCATTTCCGACCGCTTCCGATCCGCGCCCCTCTTTCCGACCCGCGTTTCCGGCCGCCCCAGGCCGTGCACCCCCACGGGGTCGCCACAACACAGCCGGGGGGATCGGCGACCAGCCTACCCCGGAAAGACGAACCGCAAACCGCCGCCCCGTACGCCGAAAGCGTTCCACACCGGCCGGCGATCGGCGGGCAAGGAAAGAGAAACGGTTCCCGCCACCTTTGTTTTCCCCCCGGGTGAACGACCTTGCGGTATCGTAGTCGCTGCGGGGGGCAACGTGTGCGGAAATTGCTCGCTCATTCCCCGGCATCAGGCATTCTGAAGATCGCTGGCGACTTCCTCGGGCGGATAGTTCACGACGGGGATCTTGCGCTGGCCGAGTTCCGCGATGAAATCGGACTTCTTCAGCCCGGCCACTTCAGCGGCCCGCCCGCATGAGACCCGCTGTTCCTGAAACAGTTGGATCGCCAGCAGCAGCCGCGCTTCCTCCGCTGCGACAGTCTCGGGGAGGTCGATTGTCAGTCGCGACATGAGAACTATCCTGCGTTGAGCCTGGTCATGTGGGCATTCTACCCCACAACCGCCGGGTGGCCTACGGCACGCGCCGGCGATCCTTCGGGCGAGATCCATTGCAAGTCGGCGTGGAAGCCGTTGCCGGCTGCCAGGAAGCGCTGTGACCGCTGCCGCCGCCGGGATAAACCAGCATGTCCCCAGAATGTCCGCTCTTTCTGCCCGCCGCGGCTCTCCCGCGTTTCCGGCCGCCCCAGGCCGTGCACCCCCACGGGGTCGCCACAACACAGCCGGGGGGATTGGCGGCAAGCCGACCCCGGGAAGTCGAACCGCACACCGCCGCCCCGTACGCCGAAGGCGTTCCGCACCGGCCGGCGATCGGCGGGCACGGAAAGAAACACGGTTCCTGACACCTTTGTTTTCCCTGCTTCGTTCGGAAAAGCAGAACGTCCCCGTTTCCGACCCGTTTCCGACCCCGCGACGTCCACGGAGGCGCGGAGATCATTCACCCAAGAGGCTGACAAAGTGCTCCCCTCCGAACGAATACTTCACCGTGGTAGCGGTCGTGTTGCGTTCGGATTGACGGTAGTCGCTGGAACGAAGGAAGGCGATCCGCACGTCTCCGTGAACATCCGCGAAGCTTCAGTGAACAGCAGGACTAGATGCAGACCGGCGTGGGGGTGATGGCAGTCAACCGCGATGCGTTCGCGACAAGTCTTGATTTCCAAGCCGTCGGGAACACGCACGGGCCGTTTCTCTCTTCCCTTCAGAGCCGCCCCGTACTCGTCTTCACCCGCAAGCTTCTTTCGCGCGAATTGCGGCAGTGCGGAATAGTCGAGCGTCGCAAGGTACAGATCCGGATAATCGCTGCGACCGTTCGAGCGGAGTGCCGACTTGGGGTGGTGCTCGATCAGATACTGCTCACCACGTTGCTGACGACTTCCCCGGTGACGGACTCTCGCAGCACATCATCGAGTGTGAGCTGCCGCTTGGCTTCAGACAATCTTGGGCTGCTGAGCGTCCGACACACCAATACTTCCACCAGTGTCAGTGATCGGAAATGCATTCGCCCGACCGCAGTGCGGACAGATCCATGGGGCAGGAGTGCCATCACTCGGCACGAACTCGATTTCGTCGGCCTCTGTCCAGCAGTCAGCGCAGTACCACCGAGTTTCAGCCACGTCGTCTGCTGGCATCTCTTCCTCCATTTTCGGACGAGTCAGCTGTCAGAGGACGCAGCGGGTACGCCCCCGGCCTAAGAGACGTCTATTCAGCGACGCCGAGTCTTCGTGCTCTGGGAGCTGGCACAGTGACGGTTGAACTCCAGGTGACAGCCAATGATTGCTGATAGCGACATCTTGCATCGAGCACGTGGCTCGGATCGCGAATCACCCGCACTGTTGGTTTCCTCGCAAGGTTGCCAACCACAACAAGCCAGTAGTCATCTTTCCTTGCTCGCGATTCTGTCCACTCACGATCTGTGAACAAGATCTCGCCGCGAGAGCGCCGTAACC
>JAHWKJ010000287.1 GCA_019347905.1 Planctomycetota bacterium | reverse complement strand
ATCTTCGGTAGTGATGCTCCGCGCACTCGTCGTCGCAAGGCCCTCAAGTCACCATGCTCGACCCGTCCGATTGGCTGCGTGAGTTGGCTGAGGCGGCCGCCGGCTGTCTGCGGCCGGCCGACGTGGCGGCGCCGCTGGGCTGCCACGTTTATCACAACCGGGCCCGCGACGAGTGGGAACTGACGCTGTTCTTTGCCGCCACGCAGATTGTGGGGGGGCCCTTCGACGGCCGCACCACCGTCTCGAAGTTCACCGCCGACATCGCGGCCCTCCAGGACGTGTTCGACGAGGTGCGCGTCGTCGGCTGGCAGAACGCGCGGCTCGGCAGCGACGATGCCCTCGGCCCGCAGCTTTCCATCGAAGGCACGTATCGCGGCTGCGAAGTCTGGCTGCGAATCCCGGCGAATCCGCCCGAACGCTTCGCCCCCGGCCGGCTCGCCCACGCCTACGAGCTGCGGCTGGAAGACGTGTGGTCGCGGTAGCACGGGCGGCCCGACGGATGCGGCGATTCGTTCCGCCGCTATGATGGAACTCCGTCGCGCGAGACCGCTCGCGCGCACCGCAGTTCCGTTTCGTTCCGTCGCTATTGCTGACCCGGTCGTTGGATGCCATGGACCTGAGGACGTTCGCGACACTTCTGCTTGCGCTGGCGCTGTCGGGCTGCGGCTCCACGTCGGCCGCAGCGGATGACGGCGGGGCGGCGCTGGCGGCCACGTATTGCTTTCTGATCGTGCTCGCGTCGCTCGGCGGTGGCTTCGTCCCCTCGATGGTGAGGTTAACGCACAATCGCCTGCAGGTCGTGGTGAGCCTCGTCGGCGGATTAATGCTCGGCATCGGGCTGTTTCACATGCTGCCGCACGCCGTCCATCAGACCGGCTCCATCGACCGATCGGCCTGGTGGATGATGATGGGCCTGCTCACGATGTTCTTTCTCCTGCGCACATTCCACTTCCACCAGCATGCGGCGGTCGATCTTCCCCTTGCGGCCGGAGAAGTGCTTGTTGCGCAGTTCTCGCCGCACGTTCATGCCGATCATCCGCAGCATGGGCATGCCCACGACCACGACCACGCGGCTGTTTCGCACCCTGCAATGAACGAAGCCGCCCATGCGTGCGCGGGCGTGGTCGCGCATGCCGACTGCGAGCACACGCACCGGCTGAGCTGGCTGGGCGTGGCGTTCGGGCTGGGACTGCACACGTTCATCGACGGCGTTGCGCTGGCCGCGGGCGTGGCCGCTGCATCGTCGGCGGTGGATGCCGGCCGGCTGGCGGGGCTGGGGACCTTTCTGGCCATCCTGTTCCACAAGCCGCTCGATGCCGTCTCGATCACCACGCTGATGGCGGCCGCAGGGTGGTCGGGCCGCGCGCGGGCGATTGTGAACGTGGCCTTCGCGCTGATGTGCCCGCTGGGGGCGGCGGCGTTTTTCGTCGGATTGGCAGCCGTGAGTGGTGGAGAGGCGGTCGTCGTCGGCTGCGCGCTGGCCTATTCGGCCGGCGTGTTCCTGTGCATCGCGCTGGGCGATCTGTTGCCCGAAATCGAGTTCCATTCGCACAATCGCCTGCCACTCTCGCTGGCCCTGGTCAGCGGCATCCTGCTGGCATGGGCCATCGGCTTCCTGGAGCCGCCGCACCTGCATCAACCCCCGGTACCCGCCCGCGACGCGGGCGCCGTGCAGTAAAGCGTGGGACGATGAAAGAGTGGCTACCACGAAAAACACGAAAGGACACGAAAAGTCTGAGTTGTCTGGGGTCAAGTTACGAAACGATGCGGAGAGAATCCGACCAGAACTGCCGGCCATCCTTTGCGAACCTTTGCCTTCCTTCGCGGCTTTGCGTTAAATGGGCTTTCCCGCACCACCGGCTCCATGCCCTCGAGGAACGGCCATGAAACTCGGACTGATCAACTCCGCCTGGGCGCAGGCCGGCAAGGACACCGCCTGGGGCATCCGCCAGACGAAGGAGCTGGGCTTCGACACGATCGACATCTTCACCGATCCGCTCACGATCGACGTGCGCGAGCGGCGGCTCATCAAAGACGAGTGCGGCCGGCTCGAATTGCCCATCGTCTCGCTGTGCTGCGTCGCAGTCGGACTGATCGATTTCAATCCCAGTGTGCAGCGGTTCCACGTCGATCGTGTGAAAGCGTATCTCGATCTGGCCTACGAGTACGAAGCGCAGAACGTGCTGCTGGTGCTGGGCGAGTACATCTGGAACCGCGAGGTCATCCCGCCCGACGAGCAATGGCGGACCGGGGTGGAGAACTGCCGCCGGCTGGCCGATTACGCCGCCGGCCTCGATGTGCAGATCGCGCTGGAGCTGGAGCCGTTTCCCCTGTCGCTACTGAACGGCGTGGACAGCATGTCGCGGTTCATCGACGAGGTCGACCACGAGGCGCTGCGGGCGAACATCGACGTCTCGCACCTCGAGCTCGCCGGCGTCGCGCCGCAGGAACTGGCGCGGCTGAAGGGCAAGGCGATCCACGTGCACATTTCCGACTGCGACGGCAAGGTGCACGGCGACCTGCCGCCGGGACGAGGCGTCGTGGGCTTTGAGCCGTACCTCGAGGAGATCAAGCGGCTGGGTATCGACGGGGCGATCTCGATCGAGCTGGAGTACTCGCCCGAACCGGCCCGCATTCGCGAGTGGGTCGAAGAAGCCTACCGCGAGACCGACCGCCTGCTGCAACAGGTGGGCCTGCGGGGCTGACCGCATTGCACACGGCCACCAGACACCGAGTGGCCTGAGCGGCTCGCCTAGCGCGGCCCGCGGCGCTTCCACCAGAACGCGCCGCCGCCGAGAACCGTTGCCGCCATCAGCAATGGCAGCACGATGCCTCCACCCTCGGGAGCCGCGCGAATTGCCTTCCCGGCCGTGGTCGCCGCCATGCGGACGCGAGGCTCCGGATCGGTGCGGGAGATCTTCACCAGCGTCGCCTGTAGCGGCCGCGCATCCGCCCCCATCTCCCCCAGCGAGGTCGCTGCAATCTGTCTGACTTGAGGATCTGCGTCATTCAGGGCGGCCTCGAGTATCTCCAGCGCTTCGTCGCTGCCCTGGGCGACTCGTCCCAGCATTTGAAGAGCTGCCAAACGCACGGACGGCGATCCGTTGCGTGCCGACGCCAGCCACTCATCGCGCGCGCTTTCCAGCCGTGCCTGCCCGCGCCACAGGCTGAGGCTCCACGCAAGCAGCACCACGGCAGCCGCCGATGTCGACACCGCGAGCATCGACCAGCCTCGCCCGCTCGCGGCGGCGGCGACCGGCGCGGGAGCGGCCACCGTCTCCGCAACACCCACGGGTGCCCGAGCAGCCACGGGACGATTCGTCAGACCGTCGTCGCGGCGGCCGGTCGATGCCAGCACCGTATTCGTCAGTGACCGCAGACGCTGCGCCACTTCGCCCGCGCCCTGCGGACGACGAGCGGGATCCTTCGCGAGCAGGTCGCCGATAAGCAGGTCGAGACCGGCCGGCACATCGGAAACACTCGCCGCCAACCGGGGCGGAGGTGTATTGACGTGCCCGTGCAGAATCGCCGCCGGCGCCTCGCCGTCAAACGGAGGCGCCCCCGCGATCATCTCGTACACCACGCACCCCAGCGCGTAAAGGTCGGTCTGCGGCGTGATGTTCTTTCCGCGGATCTGCTCGGGCGCCATGTAGCAATAGGTGCCCATGGTCTTGCCCACGGCCGTCAGTCGTCGCCCCTGCATCACCGCCGCGAGACCGAAATCGCTGAGCTTCAACCGGCCGTCGCCCGCAACCAGAAAGTTCGCCGGCTTGATATCGCGGTGCACGATGCCTCTCTCGTGCGCGAACTCCAGGGCCGCGCACATCTCGAGCGCGTACTCGACCGCCTGTTCCCAGCCCAGCCGACCACGGCGGACCAGCAGGTCCTCGAGCGTGCCGCCATCGACAAGCTCCATCGCGTAAAAGCGCCGCTCGTCCTCGCACACGCCGCCAAAGCAGTGCACGATGTTGGGGTGCCGCAGCGACTTGAGGATCTCCAGCTCGCGCTCGAACCGCTCCACAAACACGCCGTTGGTGATGTCGGGCGAGAGCATCTTGACGGCCACGTGCCGGTTCTTCGGCACGTAACGGGCGCGGTACACGACGCCCATCCCACCCTCGCCCAGTTTTTCCTGCAGCTCGAAAGGCCAGATCCAGCGATCTCTGGCCCGGCCCGGTGTATCCTGTGTCTGCGCGCTCACGATACAGCATCTCCCTGTGCGGATTATAGGCTGTGCCGCCTTTGGCCGGGAGAGAGGATCCTTCCGGACGGAAGGATCAACTTATCAGGGATCGCCCGACACCAGCCGCGGACCTCTCGCGCCGGTGGCGAGCGCTGTTGCAGCCCGATAAACTCGCCGGTGATGTTTCCAGCGCGCATTTTCCACGGATTCCTCATTCCATGCCAGATCTGTCATCGCGACCTGCCGTGATTGTTTGCCGTCTTCTGGCCGCATCCTTCGCTGCGGCGGCGGCCTGCATCGTCGCACTTCCCATCGCGGCCCAATCTTGCGCGGAGGCTGCCCCTCCGGAGGCCGCCAGCGAACAACCTCTGGCCGACGAGCTGCCCCGCATTCCGCCCGTCGAGCCGGAGAAGGCACTGGAGACTTTCACGGTGCAGCATGGTTTTCGGCTGGAACTGGTTGCGCACGAGCCGGCCGTCTCCGATCCTGTCGATGCCTGCTTCGACGAGGACGGCCGCCTGTACGTCGCCGAAATGCACGGCTATCCGTTCTCGCACGAACCGCGCGAACAGCAGCCGCAGGGCGGCGGCAAGAAGAACGCCGGCATCATCCGCCTGCTGGAAGACGCCGATGGCGACGGCGTCTACGACAAATCGACCGCATTCGCCGACGGCTTCAGTTGGCCGCAGTCGGTGTGTTGTTACCGCGGCGGCGTGTTCGTGCTCGCGCCGCCCGACATCCTGTATTTCAAAGATACCGACGGCGACGGCCGGGCCGACGTCCGCGAAACCGTCTACTCCGGCTTCGGCCGGCACAACGTGCAGAGCCTCGCCAATGGCATGAAGTGGGGTCTCGACAACCACATCTGGCTGGCCGGCGGCCGCAATCCGACGGAAGTGGTCCATCGCGGCAAGAAGCTGTTCACGCTCGGCAGCCGCGATCTGCGCTTCGATCCGAAGACCGAAAACATCGAGGCGGTCTCCGGCGGCCAGCAGTTCGGGCACTCGTTCGACGACTGGGGCAACCGCTTCGTGTGTTCCAACAGCAACCACATCATGCACGTGGCCGTGCCGGCGAAGTACCTGGAGCGCGCCCCGCGCGTGGCGGTCTCGAACATCATGCGGAGCATTGCGAAGGAAGGCCCGGCGGCTCCCGTCTTCCGCAAGAGCGTCGCTGAGCCGTGGCGGATCATCCGCACCCGCCGCCGCGCCAGCGACCCCAACTACGCCAAACGTCTGCCGCCCACGGAACTCGTCGCCACCGGGTTTTTCACCTCGGCCACCGGCGTGACGATTTACCGCGGCGGCGCGTATCCGCCGGAGTTCCACGGTAACGCCTTCATCGGCGACGTGGGCGGGAACCTCGTCCATCGCAAGTCTCTCACCCCCCACGGGGCGACCTTCCAGGCCACCCGCGCCGATGCCGGCGTCGAGTTCATCACATCAACGGACAACTGGTTCCGGCCGGTGAACTTTGTAAACGCCCCCGACGGCACGCTATACATCCTCGACATGTATCGCGAGACAATCGAGCACCCGGTGTCGATCCCGGAAGACATCAAGGCCCACCTCGACTTGGAGAGCGGCGACGACCGCGGCCGCATCTACCGGATCGCTCCGCCGGACTGGAAGCAATCCGCGCCGCCGAAGCTGGGACCCATGAGCTCCGCGGAATTGGTCGCGCAACTCGAATCTCCCAACAGTTGGAGTCACGAGACGGCCCAGCGTCTCTTGTGGGAACGGCAGGATCGCTCGGTGGCTCGCGCGCTGGAGCAACTGGTCCACACATCGTCGTCGCCGCTCGCCCGGCTCCACGCACTACACACGCTGGACGGACTGAAATCCCTCTCCACGGAAATCCTGAGCGTGGCCCTCTTCGACGACCATCCGCTCGTCCGTGAGCACGCGGTCGAGCTGTCGGAAGGACTTGCCGCCGATTCGCCGGGGCTGGTCAAGGCATTACTCGAGCGTGCCGGCGACACGTCCTATCGCGTGCGGCTGCAACTGGCGTACTCGCTGGGCGAGTTGCCGAATCCCGCCGCCACGAAGGGACTGGCGGAGATGGTGCCAGCGCTCGCCGGCGATGCCGACCTGCGCACGGCATGGCTCACCTCCGCCGCCGGACGCGAGGCGGCGCTGGCGGTGACGCTGATGTCCAATGCCAAACTGCGTGAGACGATGGTGGGCGGTGCGCTCGTCGGTGAACTGGCGCGGCTCACGGCCGCCGCCGGCAACGTCGAAGGCGCGCGCGCCATTCTCGCCGCCGCCACGACCGCGGAATCGCCGCTGCCGCTGAAACAGACGGTCGTGCGTTCGGTCGCCGCCGCGCTCAAGGCCCGCGGCGATTCGCTGGACCAGGTGCTGAACGCCGGCGACGAAGCGACGAAGTCCAAGGTCCGCGCGCTGTTCGAGGCGGCTGCCGCCAGTGTGGGCGATGACGAGCGCCCCTCCGCCGAACGGCTCGCGTCCGCGGCGCTTCTGGCCCATGCCGACTTCGCGACGGCCCGCAAGGCGCTCTCCCCACTCCTGGAGCCGGCGGTCGAGCGCCCGCTGCAGGCGGCCGCTATCGCCGCGCTCGCCGAGCATGACGACGCCGGCGTGGGGCCGCTGCTGTTGGAGAACTGGCGCAGCTACAGTCCGCAAGTGCGGCGCGACGCCATCGATGCTCTGCTGGCCCGCGCCGAGCGCATCGACCTGTTATTCGAGGCCGTCGACGCCGGCCGCGTTGGCGCCGGCGAAATCGAGCGGGAGACGAAGCAACTGCTCGAGAACTATCCCAATGGCAAGGTCCGCGCCCGCGCACGCAAGCTCTTCGCCGGCGAAATCTCGCCCGATCGTGCGGAGGTCGTCGCCCGCTACAGCCAGGCGCTGGAAGGCGGCGACGCCGAACGCGGCCGCGCCATCTACGACAAGCGCTGCGCCCAGTGCCACAAGGTCGGCGAGAGCGGGCATGAGGTCGGACCGAATCTTGTGTCGACGAAGAACAAATCGCCCGACGACCTGCTGCTCGCCATTCTCGATCCCAACCGCGAGGCACAGCCCAACTTCACCGCCTACACCGTTGTGACGACCGAAGGCAAGCTGCTCAACGGCATCATCGCCGCCGAGACCCCCGGCAGCCTCACCCTCCGCCGTGCCGAAGGCAAAGAGGATGTGGTGCTCCGCGAGAACATCGAGGAACTGGCCTCGACCGGCAAATCGCTGATGCCCGAAGGTCTGGAGAAAGACATTACCGCGGAACAGATGGCCGACGTGATCGCCTTCGTGCGGACGCTGACTGTCCCGGAGAAAACAGGGCGGTGACGGCGCATCCCAGGGGAATCGCCGTCAGCCGCGGCTGGCTGTCTTCGCGTGGGCACCGGCCGCTTCCGGCGGTGGTTCCGCGGCCGCATGCACCGCTGCAATGTGCAGCCGGCAGCCGATGCGCGCCAGCGCCGCTTCCAGCGTATCGACCGCCAGATGCTTCCGCCGCGCGAGGACGTGGCTGAGCATCGTTTCGGAAATACCCGTCGCCTCGCAGAATTCGCGGCGACTCTTGAACCGGCGGTGAATGAGGTCCGCAAGTTCATCGCGATAATCGGGCAGCCGCGCCAGTCCCGCATCGGCCATCAGCCGCCCGCCCAGATCCTGGCAGATCCTCCACAGCGGCGTCTCGACCACCTCGGCGCGAGACAGTCCGCGGCCCTCATACAGTCGCGCGACTTCGCCGATCCAGTGATTGCTGTAAGCCGGCCAATCGGGCACGCTTGCCGCAAAGTTTGCGATCTGATCGAGAACAGCGCGTTCCTCGTCGTCGAGTTGACCGAGCCAGAATTCGCGTCCGCGCAGATCCGTGTAAATCGGACCGGACAGCAACAGCAGGCCCTCAGCCAGTAGTTCTTTCGATGAATTCGACATTTCCGGCAACACTGAGATAGATTGACTTCTGTTGGAAGATGTCACAG
>JAHWKJ010000286.1 GCA_019347905.1 Planctomycetota bacterium | reverse complement strand
GACTCCGAACGGCGCTGCGAACCCCGCGGCGGTCATTGGGCGACAGAGCATGCCGAAAGCTAACCCGCACCCTGCCAGCAACGCATCGCGGCGGCTGCTTGTGCGCAAGAGGCGCAGAAACGCCCACAGAAACAAAGTCAGGCCGACCAGCGTCGGATGGTGCGCGAGTAGCAGGTTGCTGAACAATGCCATGCCGGGCGACACGGCGGTGAGTAATCCCGCCAGGAGTCCGACACCGTTGCCGCCGAGTTCGCGGCCTGCCCAGAAGACGAAGAACGCCGCGCACGCTCCTGCCAGCCAGTGTCCCCAGTACGGCTTCCCCAGCGCTACAAACGGCGCCATCCACACGGCCGTGCCGGGGAAGTAGCGGCCGGCGAAGACGCCATCGTCGTTCAAGACGTGCATCTGGTCGAAGTATTCCGGCGACGTCGGATGTGTCGGAAAGGTAAGGCGCCCGGCGAGAAACGTCTGCGCCTGAAACAGGTAGCTGTATTCGTCGTGATACGCCGGCGGCAGATTGCCGAAGCGCTCGCTGTCGCCGACGCGGGCGTCGGCCACCGCGCTGCTGACCGCCAACGACACCGCCGCGACGAAGAGCGAAGCCAGCCACGCGGCCGGCTCGCCGCGGCGCACGACCGCCGTGCCTGGACGATGACTCAGCCAGTCACGAAACGCGGCCCGCCGTGCTGTGCCGCGGCGTTGCCTCACCAGAAACCATGCGGGGATGGCCGCGATGAGCAGCGGCAGATACAGCGTCGTGTCCGGGTCGAAAACGGCCAACCAGTCGCCGAGGCCACCGGCGTTCTGCAGCCGCGCCATCTCGGCCGCCACGACCAGGATCAGCGCGACGAGAAACGCGATGAGCTGCGGCCATCGGCCCACGTGCGGAGCAGTCACGTCACCGCCGGCGTCCTTCCCGCGAGTTGCTTGACGGTCGTCGTCGAGGCGGCCCATACTCGGCACTGTTCCTGCAATTCCAACACGCGCCACAGGTACTGTTGTGACCGGCACCGCCCTCGTCACCGGCATCACGGGACAGGACGGCACATACCTGGCCGAGCTCCTGCTCGACAAAGGCTATCGGGTGCATGGCCTGGCGCCTGTTGGGGGCGGCGGCCATGTCACCGACCGCACGACTTTACACTACGCCGACCTGGGCGACGGCAGCAACCTCGGTACGCTGCTCGACCAGATCGCCCCCGACGAGGTCTACCACCTCGCCGCCCAGAGCCACGTGCGGCTGTCGTTCGATCTGCCCGTCTACACCGCCGACATCACCGGCCTGGGCACCCTGCGGCTGTTGGAAGCGATCCGCCTCTACCAGGAGCGCAGCGGTCGTCGCGTGCGGTTCTACCAGGCCTCATCCAGCGAAATGTTCGGCAAGGCCGTCGAAACGCCGCAGACGGAAACGACGCGCTTCCACCCCCGCAGCCCCTATGCGTGCGCCAAGGTCTTCGCCTACTGGCAGACGGTGAACTATCGCGAAGCCTATGGCATGTTCGCGTCGAACGGCATCCTTTTCAACCACGAGTCGCCCCGCCGCGGCGAGAGCTTTGTGACGCGGAAGATCACGCTGGCCGCGGCACGGATCAAGCTGGGCCTGCAGGAGAAGCTGCGCCTCGGCAACCTCGACGCCCGTCGCGACTGGGGCTTCGCGGGCGACTATGTCGACGCCATGTGGCGGATGCTGCAGCACTCGGAAGCGGACGACTTCGTGATCGCGACCGGCCAGACGCATTCGGTGCGCGAGTTTCTCGACGAAGTCTTCGCCACCCTCGATCTCGATTGGCACGATTACGTCGAGATCGACGAGGCCCTTTTCCGTCCGGCCGAAGTGGACGTGCTGCGAGGCGACTCGGCGAAGGCCCGCCGCGTGCTGGGTTGGGAACCGAGAGTCGACTTCCGCGAACTCGCCCGGCTGATGACCGAGCACGACCTGAAACTCGCCCGCGCCGAAGCCATGGCCGCCGGTTGAATGACGGGCAGCGCAGGGTCGCGCAAGTTCTCCGTGTTTGTCTCAATTTCGCCGGCCCGCTTGCGGGCCGTGTCGGCACGTCACGCAGCATGCGAATTCTGCTTACGATCCCACACCTTTTCGACGCCACAGGGCCGGTCGGCGGTGAACGCAGGCATGGCGCATTCCTCGCCACGGCCTTCGACCGCGCCGCGGCACTGGCCAATGCCATCAACGCGATCCACCAACTCTTCGGCGGTGCTCAGCACATCCTGCAGATTGCACAACGGCGGACCGAGCCGGCCAACGCAGCCTTCCGCGGCGAAGTCCACGTCGTCGTCTGCACGACCGGCGGCAGGCACGTCTTGCACCAACTGACTGTCTCGCCGGCCTTCTTCGAACACCGCGAGACCGGCGCGGAGCCGCCGCTGTTGGGCTTCGAATGCCACGCCGTGCTGCGGGACCGCTTCAGCGACTATGACTGGTACGGCTATCTCGAAGATGACCTTGTGCTTCACGATCCGTGGCTGTTTGTGAAGCTGGCATGGTTCAGTGGACATGTGGGCGACGAGGCGGTGCTGATACCCAACCGCTTCGAGCGCGGCACGAAGCCGCTGGTCAACAAGGCCTATATCGACGGCGACCTGGCGGCCCATGTAACAACCCGCTGGCAGAACCGGGACGAGATGCCCGAGCTGCGCAGCACCGTCATGGGTCGTTCGCTCCTGTTCCGCCGCCCGCTCAACCCGCACGCCGGCTGCTTCTTCCTGAGCGCTGCGCAGATGGGACGCTGGCTCGGCCAGCCGCACTTTCTCGACCGCGACACGTCGTTCGTGGGCCCGCTGGAAAGCGCCGCCACGCTGGGGGTGATGCGGACCTTCCGCATCTACAAGCCGGCCCGCGAGAACGCCAGCTTTCTCGAAATCGAACACTCCGGCACCGCATTTCTCGATCAGCTTCGCCCGCCGTAGGGGATTGGTCGACGGATAGCGGCAGGCGGAAGACAGCCAGGAAATGAGTACGGGTGACACTGGCTGGCCGCGGCACTATTTGCGAAAACTGTGATTGTGCGGCCCGTGCGTGAGCCGCAACTTTCAGCCCACGATCGACTCGAATACACGCGGAGGACAGTGCAGCCAATGAGCGCCGCGGCCGATCTGCCGGAAACGCTGCTCGGGCGAGTTGTCGTCCTCGATCTGAATGCGCCCTATGTGATCGTCGGCACCCTCCGCGGCGGCGATCACCGCTATCTCATTCTCCAGGACGCCGACGTTCACGACCTCCGCGACACGACCAGCACGCGCGAGCTGTACGTGCTGGACGCCCGGCGGCACGGCGTGAGCACCAATCGCCGAGAAGTGTACGTCCGCCGCGACGAAATCGTCAGTCTCTCAGCCTTGGACGACGTCGTGATGTAGCCTACACCAGCGGCAGTTTGTAAGGGCGGCCCGGCACTTCCTGGACGTAGTTGGGCACGGCGTAACCCGGCAGCCGGCGGCGCAGCTCGTGCATGAGCTCGCGGCCTCGCTCGATCGGCACCTCAAAATGCGCCGCACCGGCGACGCGGTCGAGCTGGTGTAGGTAGTAGGGCCAAACGCCCAGCACGATCAGCCGCTCGGAAAGATCCGCCAGCGCGTCGGCGCAATCGTTGACGCCCGCCAGCAGCACCGACTGGTTCAGCAGCATCACGCCCGCATCCTTCAAGCGAGTGGCTGCGACGGCAGCGTCCGCAACCAACTCGTTGGCATGGTTCGCGTGAAGCACCACGACCTTCTGCAGGCGGCCGCCGACGAGCAGTTCGACCAGAGCCTCGGTGACGCGCTCCGGCAAAACCACCGGCAGGCGGGTGTGAATTCGCAGCCGCCGCAGATGCGGCACCGCCTCCAGCCGCTCGAACAGCCGGCCCAGCCGCCGGTCGGAGAGCACGAGCGGATCGCCGCCGCTGAGGATGACTTCGCTCAGCGAGCGGTCTTCCGCCAGCAGCTTCAAGGCCGGCTCCCAGTCGTCAGACCGCCGCGGCTCCGCCGCGTATGGGTAGTGCCGCCGAAAACAGTAGCGGCAGTGGACGGCGCAGGCGCCGGCGGCGATCAATAGCGCCCGCCCCTGATATTTCTGCAACAAGCCGGGGGCGCGGCGGGCGGCGTCTTCGCTCAGCGTGTCGGTCGTAAAGGCCGGGGTAGCGTGCAGCTCGACCCCCAGCGGCAGCACCTGCCGTAACAGCGGATCGGCCGCGTCGCCGGGCCGCATGCGGTTCAAAAAGCTGTGCGGCACGACGAGCGGAAACAGTTCCGCGGCGCGGCGCGCCGGCGGACGCAGCGCATCTTCGAGCCGCAGACGATCGATCAATTCATCGGGATCGCGAATGGCCGCCGCGAGCGACCGCTCCCAGCCAGTCTCCTCAATTGCAGGTTGGCCCATGGACGTCATCTTCGTCTCGACGGCGCCTCCGGACGCCGGCTCGACCATCGAGCGCGCGGCGGCGGCTTTGATGATAGCGTGTGCATCGGCCGTGTGGATTGAAATCCACCCTACCGATTTTCGGGAAGCACACACGCGGTTCAGCGCATCGCGCTGTTGCAGCAGCGGCCGCCGAGCGACATCGAGGCTTCGTCGGCCAGTTGCAGCCAGCGTTCCGACGAAGCGGCGGCGACCTGCAGGCCCACCAGCACGTACCGCGGGCGGCGGACCGGGAGCCACGACCAGCGCGAATTCTGTGCGTCTTCGGCCGGCAGCACGCGGCCGGGGAAGCACTCCAGATGGCGCAGGTAGCAGCGGGTTTCATGCGCGAAATCGCGCTCGTCGTCACAGCAGTCCAGAAACGTCAGCCAGCCGCCCGGTCGCAGACTGCCCGCCGCCGCCGCCGAGTGCTGGAAGGCTTCCCGCGAAAACAGCGAGTCGCATCGCGGCCAGCCTCCCGCCGCCAGCACGAGGTCGAACGCCTTTGCCGATCGAAGTCTTCCGAGCCATTCGTCACCCTGGCCTTCGAGTGCCGCGGCTCGAATCCCCAGCCGCTCAAACACCGGCAACAGTTTAGAGAGCGGATTCCCGACCAGCAGCACGCGCGAACCGACTCCCAGGCCGTGACCGAGAATGAGCCGACGCAGCACGCGCCTCGGCGGACGCACGCCCTCGCGAAACGACGGCACAGCGATTGTGGATGCGACCATCGTGGGATCCCAATTGTGGCCAACAAGGTCGGACGCCGCGGCGCACATTACGCTGCCGGCCAGGAATGCCACAAGAGGGTTTTCCCCAGCCCCCCGATCAGCCCGCCATTAGCCGCCGTTGGCGGACCTGATCGAGGGCGACGGCGGCGATGATGATGCAGCCGACGATGACCTGCCGGTAAGAGGTGCCGATGTCGAGGGTGACGCAGCCCTGCAGGATCGTGGCCATAATGCAGGCGCCGGAAAGTGTTCCCAGCACGCTGCCGCGGCCGCCGCTCAGGCTGCCGCCGCCGATGACGACCGCCGCGATCACTTCCAGCTCCTTTCCGGCCCCGTCGTTGGGATTGCCTTCACCCCCAAGAAACGCGAACTGGAAGATGCCCGCCACGCCGACGAAGAAGCCCGCCAGCGTATACACCAGAATTCGCATGCGGCCGACGCGGATGCCGCACAACCGGGCCGCCGCTGCGTTCGATCCCACCGCAAAGATATGCCGGCCAAACACGGTGAAGTGCAGCACACCTGCGACCAGCAGCGCCAGCAGGAGCATCACCCACACTCCCATCGGGACGAGCATCCATTCGGCGTCGACGGGCGGGTACGGAACCTGTAAGTCGACGATCCACGCCGGCACCTGGCTGTGGGCGCGGATCGGCGTGTCCTCGGCCAGGATCAGCCCCAGCCCGAGAAAGATCGTCATGGTGCCCAGCGTCACGATGAACGGCACGACGCGAAGTGCGCCGATCAGCGTCCCGTTCAAAAACCCCGCAGCGCAGCCCGTCGCAATTCCCGCGAGAAGAGCGACCGCGGTCGAATAGTTCTCGCGGAAGAACCAGGCAGTCACGGTGGCACACAGCGCGATCGCCGTGCCGGCGGAGAGATCGATGCCCCCGGCGATGATGATCAGCGTCATCCCCAGGGCCGCAACGCCGACCTGCGAGGCGTCTCGCAGGATGTATTTCACTGTGATCTCGGACAGAAAGGTCGCATCGCGCTGCTGCGCTCTGGCTTGGGCGGCGTCGGCGGCCGCGAACAGGCCGAAGACGACGATCAGCCCCAGCAACGGACCCAGGACCGTCATCAGCCGCCTGACCGCCGGCCGCCCGACAAGCGTGTGGAAGGAGTCCGCCAGGTTCGTCATCGGGTCGTCCGCATCAGTTCAGCCGGACGGGCGAAATCCCCTGCCGCAGCACGTCGCGCATCAGCTCCAGGGGCGCCCCGCGTCCGGTGAACCGCTCGAACTGCAGCGCCGCCTGCCGCACAAACATCTCCAGCCCGGAGACCGTGCGGCAGTCGCGCTCGCGGGCCTGCTTGAGCAGCAGCGTGTTTTCCGGGTTATACACCGCGTCGAAGACCAGCATGCCTTCGCGCAGCCAATTGGCGGCGAAGGGCGTGGCGTCGACCTCGGGATGCATTCCGATAGGTGTGGCATTGATCAGGATGTCGACGAAGCCGGCGCCACGGTTTTCCCATTGTGTGCTCTGACAGCCGATCTCCTCGGCGAGGGCCTTGGTGCGATCGTGCGAGCGGCCGGCGATCGTCACCAGCGCGCCTTCACGCAGCATGGCCAGCGCAATCGCCCGCGCCGCTCCGCCGGAACCGAGCACCAGCACCTTCATCCCCCGAATGCGGGCGTCGGGGTCGCCTCCCGATTTGAGGCTCTCGCGAACGGCTTCCAGTGCGGCCTGGTAATCGGTGTTGGTCGCCCGCCACAGGCCGGCCTCATCGCGATACAGCGTGTTGGCGGCGCCGATTTGGCGCGCGTCCGCATCGACGTCTGCCACCAGCTCCAGCACGGTCTGCTTGTGAGGGATCGTGACGCTGTAGCCGCCGGGCTGGAGGAACTCGAACTCCTTGAGCGTCTCCGACAGCGCCCCGCGAAAGACGCGGAACGGTAGATACACGGCGTCGATCCCGACATCGCGAAAGGCCGCATTGTGCACCAGCGGGCTGAGCGTGTGCGCGATCGGGTCGCCCAGCACGCCATACACCACCGTCTTTGGACCGATGGAGTTGTAGTCGTACAGGTGCTGCATCTCATCGAACGAGAGCTGCCCGGGCGCGAGCTCGCGGTCGCGGCTGAACGTGGCGTACGTGAACGGGGACCCGTACTTGCCGCACAGGATGCGGGTCGGCTGTCCCAGCTCGCCCATGCAGAAGCCGACCGTCGGGACCGTGGCCGAAGAGACCAGCCGCAGCATCCGCAGGCAGTCGGCGGCGCTGTTGGCCATCGTCACCAGCTTGACGACGTCGGCGTCGAGCTTCGCCAGCCGGGCATGAATCTCTTCGAGGTTGTCCGGCGTCTCGTCGAAGTCGTGATGGCTGACAATGCGCTTCGTGTTGCCGTATCGGCGAATGCCGCCCGCAATGTCTTCCTCCAGGTCGACGTACTCGACGCCGGCCACGATCGCCGCCCGCAGCAGCGCCAGCCGCGCGTCCTCGCTGCCCCGCCAGCGGCCGCGGTCGCTCCGGCGGCGGCAGGTGATGATGGTGGGCGTCGGGCGGTCGGCCAGCAGGCGGCCCAGGTCCGGCTGCCGGGCAATCCAGTCGAGGCGGATCTCCACCAGCTCGGCGCCTTTTTCGGCCAGGCGGCGGTGTTCGAGCACGATCATCTTGTGCCGCGTGCGGCCGATGCTGACGCAGATCATGCGTGGTGACAAAGGGGCAGCCGGGGACGGTTTGGCGAGTGCAAGACCGTTCGCCATTCGACCGGATTCCGCGCCCGCTGGCAACCAAAGCACGATTGTTCGCTCTCGCGCACGACCCCGCACGGAAGGCCTGTCTCAACTTGCCGGTCCGGTTGTGCCGATAACAACGGTTGATCCGCTTATACGGATTCTGCGCACCGGCAGGAGGGGTGGCCGGCGCCGCACGTGGCGGCGTCGCGTGTCGCGGTCCGCGCGGCGAGTGCGGCCGTTTTCGTGCAGGAGTCCACCTCGGGGGGAACGACGGTGACCGATCCCGAAACACGACCGGGTGGCTCGTCGCACTGCTGGCGCTCATGGCCGGCCTGCAAACGGCAGTCG
>JAHWKJ010000285.1 GCA_019347905.1 Planctomycetota bacterium | reverse complement strand
ATGTTGAATCGTTCCACCCGGCTCCGGCATCCCTGGCTTCCTGCTTTCCGCGACCACTCCCTGCCCGCCAACCGCCTCGCTTCTCGTGGCCGGCTTCAGCCGGTCTCGTGGGCCGGCTGAAGCCGGCCAATACGAACGAGGCGATCCGCGTCGCCACCATGCGACAACACTTTGACCTGGAGGCCACGACTGCAACGGACGCGCAGGTCCGCGCAGACCGCCCCCTTGATCGGATCTGAATATACCGCTCGGCCGGACCACCTTCAAGCACACAAACCCGTCAATTTCCCCAGCTTGACAGACTCGCGTCCGTTGCCCTTGGGCGTGGCTGGGGCAGGAAAAGCCAGTCGGGTCGTCGATCACCGCGGCATTTCCAAGCGATCTGCATCGATAATTGGTCCCCCGCGATGCCCCAGAGGGTGTGATGACACCGACTGGGGCATCACGTTCTCTGCGGCTTTCACGCGGCGGACGCCCCGCACGGTCGCCGTGCGTCGGGGAGCTGGTCCTTTCGTTCTCTGCCCCAGCCACAGGACCATCCCGTTATTCCCGTCACCCGTCCGCGGCTCGGAGTCTGACGATTGCGGAGATTCTAGGAACTAGGCGGAGCAGGTAATGACTGATCGGCCGGAAGACTCGCAGATGCGGGCCGCAGGACGGAAGCGATTCGCCACCACGCACTGGAGCCGTCGGAGGCGGCGCCGTCGGAATCTTTGCCGGCGGAAGCTGGGCGTGGGGCCTGCACGCCCTCAGCAGCAGCGTCCGCGATCCGGAAGCGCTCCGCCTGTTCGAGCAACTCCCGTGGGCCCGCAACTGGCCGCAGTGGGTGGCCGGATTTGGCGTGGGCATGCCGATCTTTGGGGTGCTGATGTACCTCGTCATCTGGCTGATCTTTCATCGGCAACACCTCGCGGCACAGCGGGAGGCGGCAAGGGCATCGGGCAAGGGTTCAAAGCCGCGCCCGCCGGCGAATCATCCGGGGGAACTTTGAGCTCATTGCCGCTGGCGCGAGAGCCACCTTACAATCGACCCTTTGCTTTCCAGGTGGCCTCGTCACACCGTGAAATGCGCGACTTCGATCTGATGGCCCAATCCCACACATCAGTCCCCGTCCTCAGCCAGGTTCCCGATGCCTCCGGGCGGTTCGGCGAGTTCGGCCGGCGGTTTGTGCCGGAAACGCTGATGCGCGCCTTGGAGGAGCTGACTGAAGAGTACGACCGGGCGCGGCGGGATCCCGAGTTCGGCAAGCAACTCGACCATCTTCTGGCCACCTACGTGGGCCGCCCCAGTCCCCTGTACTTCGCGGAGCGTCTCACCGAGCACTGCGGCGGGGCCGGCATCTTCCTCAAGCGGGAAGACGTCAACCATACGGGCGCGCACAAGATTAACAACACCATCGGCCAGGCGCTGTTGACCTTGCGGATGGGCAAGAAACGCGTCATCGCGGAAACCGGCGCCGGGCAGCATGGCGTCGCGACGGCCACCGCCTGCGCCCGTTTCGGGCTGGAGTGCTGCGTCTACATGGGCGAGGAAGACATCCGCCGCCAGCGGCTCAATGTCTTCAACATGAAGCTGCTGGGGGCCGAGGTCCGGCCCGTCTCCGCCGGCTCTCGGACGCTGCGGGACGCCACGAACGAGGCCCTCCGCGATTGGATGGGATCAGTGGCCACGACGCATTACATCATCGGATCCGTGGTGGGTCCGCATCCGTTCCCCATGATCGTGCGCGACTTCCAGTCCGTCATCGGCCGCGAAGCCCGCCGGCAGTGCCTGGAGCGCGTCGGCCGCCTGCCGAACGAGATCATCGCCTGCGTGGGCGGTGGATCGAACGCGGCCGGCATGTTCTATCCCTTCATCGACGATGCCGCCGTCGAGTTGACCGGCGTCGAAGCCGGCGGCACCGGGCCGGAGCCTGGCCGCCACGCGAGCACGCTCTCCTATGGAACCAGGGGCGTGCTGCACGGCAGCTACAGTTACGTGCTGCAGGACGAAGATGGCCAGACGCTGGACGTGCACTCGATTTCGGCCGGCCTCGACTACCCCGGCGTCGGCCCGGAGCACAGTTACTGGAAGGACAGCGGCCGCGTCCGATATGTCAGCGTGACCGACGACGAGGCGCTCGCCGCGTTCCAGAAGACGGCGACGCTGGAAGGCATCATCCCCGCCGTCGAAAGCTCTCACGCACTGGCCCAGGCGCTCAAAACGGCGGGCCAGCGGCCGCACGACGACGTGGTGATCGTCTGCGTCTCAGGCCGCGGCGACAAGGACGTGCAGGAAGTGGCGCGGCTGCTCGGGCGGGAGTTGTGATAAACTGGTATCGTCACGATTTGATACGCTGCTCGAGTCATCGCTTTCCGATCATTCACTTCAGGATGGACCGATGCCACCGTCCAATGGTTCAGCCGAGTCGCCGCCCACCTCGGAACAGTTGAAGGAAGACTGGTTGTCCCGACTCGCCGAGCTGGTGGATTCAATCGACTCATGGGCCCGTGAGTTTGGCTGGTCGACGCGCCGCATCGACAAGAAGATGTCCGACACGCAAGTCGGGACCTACCACGCCCCAGCCTTGCTTCTCCAGCAGGAAACGGTCCGCGTCTTCCTTGAGCCCGTGGCGCGCACGACTCCTGGAACCGAGGGCGTGGTGGATCTCTACCTCATGCCGGCCTACGACGACATCGCGAGCCTCTACTACTGCGATGACCAGTGGCAACTTCAGTATGCTTTTGCCGCTGACGATGGGATCGCGAAGGAGCGGGAGCCGGATGTGCTGCCGGTTGAAAAAGAAACGCTTCGCCGCATCCTGGCCGAAATGAAATGGCATGCCGAATCGATCGTCTGAGTGGCTACAGAGGATCAAGGACGTCGAACGGGAATATACGGTCGTGAGTCTCGCGATGGAGCGCTTATCGGCGGCGGTCGCACAGGATGGCACCGTCCTGCCCCGCGCTTTGCGGGTGCGAGATGTACGCCGGGCGGTCCAACGACTCGAGGGAACTTATCTCATCCGCCTGTTTGCCGAATTCGAGACCGGCCTGCGGCTGTACTGGGCAACTGCGCGGCGGACCGAGCCACCTGCCCGGACGCGCGATTTATTGGAAGGCCTCGCTGCGACGCGGCGAATCTCACACGATGCGCGCGAGAACGCTCAAACGGTGCGCGAGTATCGCAACCACTCGTGCACGAGCGCGACGAGCCCATCGAACCCATGACCCTTGCCCATGCGAGACGGAGCTTATGCGTCTACTTCAGCTTTTTGCCCGTGGAGTGGTAGCAATGGTCAGTTTCGGTCCGCGGAGCCACTAAGCATCGAGGGCCTTCATTGAGTGGCGAATCTTCGATTTCCCTCCGGTTCGCCGCCGCGCGCGCGCAGGGTCGCATGGCGTTTATGCCGTTTGTGGCCGCCGGGGATCCGGGCCTTGAGACGACAGCAGCCCTCATCCGGGAACTGTCGTCGCGCGGCGTCGATCTCATCGAAGTCGGCTTTCCCTACAGCGATCCCATTGCCGACGGGCCGGTCATTCAAGCCGCTTACACGCGGGCACTGGGGCGCGGCGTGCGCGTGGCGGAGATCTTCGAGACGATTCGGTCCGTCACGGCCGCCGAACCGCAGACTGCGCCGCTGGTGGCGATGGTGTCGTTCGCCATCATGCTGCGGTGGGGCATCGACCGTTTCCTCGACGACTCCCTGCACAGCGGCTTCGCCGGGCTGATCGTCCCCGATCTGCCGGGAGACGAAGCCGCCGACCTCGCCGGCGCAGCACACGCCCGCGGCCTGGATCTCGTGCAGCTTATCGCGCCCACCACGCCGCCGGAGCGGGCGGAAAGGATCCTCGCGGCGAGCAGCGGTTTCGTGTACTGCATCTCGATCGCCGGCACGACCGGCGTCCGCAACGAGTTGCCGCCGGAGCTGAAAAGTCAGCTAACCTGGCTGCGGGACCGCACGGAGCTGCCGCTGGCGGTCGGCTTTGGCATCAGCCGTCCGGACCAGATCGCCGCCCTCCAGGGCGCGGCCGACGGTGTGATCGTGGGGTCGGCCATCGTGCGGCGGCTCGAGCGGCTGGCGGACGATCCGTCGCAGCGTGACGCCGTCATCCGCGAGATCGGCGATTTCGCGGCAACGATGCTGCGGGCGACGGACCCGGATTCAGCGGAAACGGTTTAGCCGCGTCCCAACGGGACGCACTCGAGCCGCGCGTCCCGTTGGGACGCGGCTAAACCAGACGAAAGGCCGTCACGGACATTGGCAGCCCGAACTCTTTGCGCCGTTTCCCAAACCGCACCTTCCCGAACGGTCTCCGTCGCTTCACCATCTCGCCCGCCGGGCAGGACGCTCGCACTCTGCCTTCGCGCCGTTTCTTTCATGGCCGCCAGCGGTGCCTGTCGAAATCAACCATGCACCGCTTCCCTTCTCGGCCGGCGCTCGCCGCGCGATCCGCCGGCGTCCACAAGACGTGGTTCAACGCCTCATGAAGTCGCCGCACAACGCCGTCGCAGGCTCGCTCTCCGGCGCAAAGAACTCCCCGACGCCCCCTTCTCCCCGCGCGTGGCTCGAAGTCTGCCGCGGCCGCACAGCTTTTCCCCGCCGCGAGATCCTGGTCGGCGCCTTCACGATCGGTGCTGACGCCGGCTGCCAGCTCCGTCTGGGCGGCCGCGACATGCCCGCACGCCACAGCATCGTTCGCCAGGTCGGCAGCCAACTCGAAATCGAAGTCCTGGCCCGCGAACCGAAGTTGAAGGTCAACGGCGAAGTCTGTCGCCGCAGCGTACTCAACGAAGGCGACGTGCTGGAGATCGGCCCGTTCTCGTTCAACGTGCGGCTGCCGGGGCCGGAGGCTCTTTCGGCCGCTGAACTCGTCGACCGGCTGGAAGCCGAGCAGCGGATGGTCGATGAGTTCGAGGCCGGCAGCCGCGCCGGCGCCGCCGCCCTGCTGGCGGCCGTCGAACAACGGGCGGCTCAGATTGAGCGGCGGCGGACGACCGACGAAGAGCTGGTTGAGGACCTCACGGCGGCTGCGGACTTGATCGAGCAGTTCACCGGCGAGCTCCGCCGCGAATCCGAGCTGATGTCCGATCGGCAGATGGGCATCGACCGCGCCGCGGAAGACCTGCTCGGCGCCCAGGACCAGCTCGCGAAGCAGGTCGAATCGCTGTGGCGACGACTCAAGGCCACGGAAGTCGAAGAGAAACCGCCGGTGCGACGCGCGGCTTGAGGGCAGCTTCTCCGGCCGCATCGGAGAAGTGGTCCGGATCAGAGCGGAATGAATCGCGGCCGGCACATGGACGTCCATGTAAGAGCTCAGAGCCATCGTTCTACCCGGCAGGGGCCCGGCGCTGCAGAAGCTCCTCGCGGGTGAGTGTCTGGCCCTGTCGCAATGAGCGGATCCGCTCGGAGGTCTCGCTCATCTGCGCGACCATCTCGTTGTGGTGGTCGTAAAACCAGGTCAGAGCCGCGTAAACTTCCTCTGGTCGTAGGTCGGGATGCTGCCGCAGCAGTTCCTCGGCCGACCACCCAAGGTGGTAGTGCTCGCCGGCGAGCTGGATCACCTTGTACCGCGTGTTGCCGAGACGGGCGGTGCCATTTTCATCAAACTGTGATGTGGGCCTGCTGTGTCGTCGTGGCCATCGCAGTTAGCGCTCCGGTGAGAGTCCCTAATCTGCTTCGAATGCGAATTGCATTGTAGCACGCCCTCTCGCCTACGCACGGTTGGTCCGAGAGCCGCCGGTGCTCACCCGCACATCTGCGCAAGGTCGCGCAGATAGTCGAGCGCCTCGTCCAGCTCGGGGACGGCGACGCCGCGGACGCGGCCGGCGCGGTCCAGGCGGCCCAACAGCAGCAGCTCCTCGTAGCTCTCGTGCTGCACGAGACGCCTGCGTGCCCGGGCGCCGATCGTGCCGTCGTCGATCGCGTGCGCTTCCATGTGGTGCGCGATCAGCCACAGCGTGCGCTCGGTGCAGACGTCGCTGAGTGCTTCCAAAGCCGCGGTCACGTGGTCGCGCGGGTCCAGCGCCTTGCCCACGTCGTGCAACAGCGCCGCCAGCAGGAACTCCTCGTCATAGGGCAATTCATCGCAGGCCAGATCGTACACCTGCAGGCTGTGGTACAGGGCGTCGCCCTCGGGGTGCCATTTCCGCGGCTGCTTGACGCCCTCCAGCGGCAACAGCAGCGTGCGGTAGATCTGGAAGCGGTCCACGCGGTTCTCCGCTTCCTCGACGGCGTGGTCGAGTTCCAGGTCCGGGTACTCCTGCTTCAGGAACTGCTCGAACTCCGGCAGCGTCGCCCGCTCCATGCCTTTGCCGGTAATGGAGCTTTTGAAGACGTAGTTCACCTTGTCGAGTGGGTAGACCGTCAGCTCGACCGGGAAACGGTCGCGGATGTGAATGTGGATGAACAGCCGCTCTTCGCCATGCTTGCGGACGCGCTTGTGCTCGACCTCGAAATCGAGGCCCTCGCTTTCCAGCACGCTTTCGACCGGCTCGCTGCCACCGGCGAACACGTGGATATCGATGTCCGACCCGCGGCGGATGTGCCCGGTGAACGTGCTGCCGATGATCCGCGGCCGGAAGGCCTTGAGCATCCGCAGGAAGCGGAGCGCCTCGACGCGCATCTCGCGGATGTGGTCGTGGCGGCCGTCGCCCTCGTAAAGATACGCGAACCGCTGAATCTCGTCGCGGATTTCGCGGTTCGAGGGCAGGTCGGAGGGCTTGACCCATCCCTGGCAGATCTTACGGGCGGCCTTCATTTTCGCCCGGTAGTATTCGGTCTCCTGACGCGAATACATCAGACGGGCGGCCTCGAACACGATCTGCCGCCGAAGCTTCTCGCTGGCCATGTTGAGGTGCGCCGATTTTGTCAGCCCATCGAAGCGGCGCCGGGCTGTGTGCGAATCCTAGGCGAGGATGGCGGGGCGGACAAGCTGCCCCGTAATCCCACACTAGCCCGACGCGTCAGCGAGGGGGCTTGGAAGCTGTGACTGCCGCCGTCCTCGCTGGAGCGTCGGGCTACCGACGTCCCTCGCTGACGCATCGGGCTTGTTTGTCATCATCAATTCGCCAACAGGCCATTGATCATCATGATCGCCGCCGGCCCCACGAGTACCACGAAGATGCCGGGGAAGATGAACAGCACCAGCGGGAAGATCATCTTGACGGCCGTCTGCTGGGCGCGCTCCTCGGCGAGTTGTCTGCGCTTGGTCCGCATGCTGTCGGACTGCACCCGCAGGGCCTGGGCGATCGACGAGCCGAACTTGTCGGCCTGAATCAGGATCGCCACCAGCGACTTCATGTCGTCCACGCCCGTCCGCACGCCCAGATCGTGCAGAACTTCGCGCCGGGGCCGGCCCATCTGCAGTTGCAGGTTGGCCAGATGGAACTCGCCGCACAGGTCGGGATGCGCTTCTTCGAGCTCTTCGGCCACGCGTCGCATGCCGGCGTCGAGACCGAGGCCGGCTTCGACGCACACAACCAGCAGGTCGAGCGCATCCGGCAGGCCGAGAAAGATCCGCTCCTTGCGGCCTTTGATGCGGAACCGCAGAATGATCTCCGGCAGGTAGAAGCCCGCGCCGGCCCCAATGACCAGCGACGTCAGGCCGGCCTGCGTCAGTCCGTGCGAAGTCACGCCATACCCGCCGCCCAAAAGCGCCCCCACGGCCAGCGCGGTGACCTTGATCGCGAGGAACACCTGCGGCGCGAGCGGGGAATTGAAGCCCGCATTCGCCATGCGGATCTTGAGGGCGTTCTGCTCCAGCTCGGTCGTGGGAGTGATGGCCTTCGAGAGGGCCGGCGCGGCCCTCTGAATCATCGATTTCATGCCGCCGCCGCCCTCGTCGCGGTCGCGGGCGCGCAGCCGCGGATCGCGCAGCTCTTCGAGCCGCTCCGACGCCCGCGACTGCGACGACGAGAACAGATGGAACAGCGCCAGCGCCCCCAGCGAGCAGGCCGCAAAGATCGCCCAAGGCAGGAATTCAGAGATTTCCACGACAGCAACTCCGGAGGGGCCGGTAGTAATTCAGCGCGTCAGAAAGTCGAGCGGACTTGCAAATGACCAATGTCCAATGACCAATGAGAGCGACCGCAGCTCAAACGCGACGTGCAACGATGGCAGACACGGAACGCGATCACCCGACCTTTTGACTCACGTTGTCGCTTGCCTCTTCGC
>JAHWKJ010000284.1 GCA_019347905.1 Planctomycetota bacterium | reverse complement strand
CAAATTCCGGCGGACTCACCGCCTTGCATCGCGCCGGAAGATCCGGCCTAATACCGTCAGACCTTGCCCAATGTGCCCGGAGATCTCGATATGAGCCGACGCCTGTCTCGCCGACAATTCCTCGAAGCCGCACTGGCAGCCGGGACGGCCGTCCCACTGGTTTCTGCCGGTGTGGCCGACGCTGCATCTCTTGTCGGTGGTGGTCGCAGCGAGAAGCTGAATCTGGCGGTGATCGGCGTGGCGGCGCGCGGGCGGGCGAATCTGCAGGGCGTTGCCGGCGAGAACATCGTCGCCTTGTGCGACATCGACGAGAACCGGCTGTCCGAGGCGGGGTCCGGATTTCCCGACGCCCGCCGCTACGTCGATTTCCGCGAGCTGTTCGAGAAGGAGCAGGATCTCGACGGCGTCGTCGTCAGCACGCCCGATCACACGCACGCGATTCCCACCGCCGCCGCCTTGCGCCGCAAGCTGCCGGTGTACTGCGAAAAGCCGCTCACGCATTCGGTGTGGGAGGCCCGGCAGCTTCGCAAGTTGACTAAAGAGGCCGGCGTCGCCACGCAGCTCGGCACGCAGATCCACGCCGGGGACAACTACCGCCGCGTGGTCGAGATCGTGCAGGCAGGCGTCATTGGGCCGGTGAAGCGGGTCTATGTGTGGCAGGGCGGCACGGTGCAGGCGGGGCGCCGCGTTGAATCGGGTGAGCCGCCGAAGCACGTGAACTACGACTTGTGGATCGGCCCGGCGCCGATGCGGCCGTTCCACGAGTCGCACTTCCACTTCGCCTGGCGCTTCTGGTGGGACTTCGGCGGCGGCCAGCTCGCCGACTTCGGCTGCCATTACATGGACCTGCCGTTCTGGGCCTTGGAGCTGGGTGCGCCGACGACGGTCGTGGCCCAGGGCGAGAAGGCGCACGACGGCGACAACGACTGCCCCGGCCGCATGCGCGTCGAGTACGAGTTCCCGGCCCGCGGAGACAAGCCCCCCGTACACCTCACGTGGTTTCACGGTGGCTGGATGCCGAAAGGGGCCGAAGTCTACGGCAAGAACTCCGCCGTGCTGTTCGAGGGCAGCGACGGTCGGCTGCTGGCCGATTACGGAACGCACAAGCTGTTCCTGGAGGCGGGCAAAGAGGCCCGGCCGGTCGAGCCTTCGATTCCCTCGTCCATCGGCCACCACCTGGAATGGGTCCAGGCCGTCAAGAACGGCGGCACCACCACGTGCCATTTCGAATACGGCGGCCAGTTGACCGAGGCGGTGCTGCTGGGCAATGTCTCGTACCGGGCCGGCAAGCAGCGTTTGGAGTGGGATGCGGAGAACCTGAAGGCGACGAACCTCGCCGAAGCCGATCCGTTCATTCGCCGCGAGTATCGCGACGGCTGGACGCTGTAAGAACACCTTTCAAGCCCACGGGTTGCAAGCCGTGGGCTTCTGCGGGAATGCGATCTGCATCATGGGCAGAAAGAAGTCGAGCGCCGGTGGTCTGGCCGTCGACGCCCCGGTGCGGGTGCGCGCGGGCGTCGCTGCGCCGGAGTTTCCGGAGATCGACTGCGGCGGCTGGACCGGCCGCGTGAGCGAACTGATCGGCGCCAAGACCGACCCGAAATATGTCGTCGAATGGGACCACGCGACGCTCGCCCGCCTGCCCAAGGGTTACGAGGCCCGCTGTGAGGAGAAGGGCCTGTACTACCGCATGTCGTGCTTCGCCCCGGACGAGCTGGAGCCGCTCGCCGACGGTTCGGCCGAATGACCGCGCCTTGGTTGGGTGGCACTGGCAGCTTGCCTGCCAGTGTCGAGTGGTTCTAACGTGAGCAATACTTCACGGAGCTTCGCAAACGTTTGAGCTCTCGCACGGGATGGCGAGCATCCCGTGGCACCCGTAAACCACTTTCGCGGTAATTACCGCGCTCCTCTGACGAGTCGCGGCTAAACCGTTTCGGGCTTCGTCATTCTTTCGTCCTTCGGATTTCGTCATTCGTCATTTCCACCACTCATGTGCGGCATTGCGGGCGTCGTCTGGTCGGATCCCGCACTGGCGGTGACCGCGGAAGTGGTGGAGCGGATGACCGCGGTGCTCGCCCACCGCGGCCCGGACGATGCAGGACTCTACGACTCGCGCACCCCCGCTGCGCGCTCGACGTCCACCCCTGAGGGCGCGTCCTCTGGCCCTCGACCCTCGACCCTCGACTCTCGACCCTCCGCAGTGCTCGGCCACCGGCGGCTGTCGATCATCGACCTCGCCGGCAGCCGGCAGCCGCTGTGCAACGAAGACGGCCGCGTATGGGTGGTCTTCAACGGCGAGATCTACAACTACCGCGAGCTGCGCCGCGACCTCGCCGGCCGTGGACATCGCTTCCAGACCGACGGCGACACTGAGACCATCGTCCACCTCTATGAAGAATACGGCGACGAGTGTGTCCGGCATCTGCGGGGGATGTTCGCGTTTGCCGTCTGGGATGACCAGCGCGGGCGATTACTCCTCGTGCGCGACCGGATGGGGCAGAAGCCGCTGTTCTACCGGGCGGAGCCGGGGCGGCTCTGGTTCGGCAGCGAGCTCAAGGCGCTGTTGCAGGTTCCCGGTGCGCCGCGCGAGCTCGATCCGCGGGGGCTCGATGAATATCTGCTGTATCAATACGTGCCGCACCCGGAGTGCATTCTTCGCGGCTATGCGAAGCTGCCGCCGGCGCACCGGGCGGTGTTCGAGGGTGGACGGCTGACGGTGGAGCGGTATTGGGCGGCGCCGTTTGCAGATGGCGTGGCGCCGGCGAGTGGTCGCGGCGAAACCGATGACAGTGCGAGCGCGACACTGCGGGAGACGTTGACGGAGGCGGTGCGGCTGCGGCTGCGCAGCGATGTGCCGCTGGGGGCGTTTCTTTCGGGCGGGGTCGATTCGACGATTATCGCCGGGCTGATGCAGACGCAGAGTGATCGGGCCGTGCAGACGTTTTCCATTGGTTTTCCCGTCGCGCAGTTCGACGAGCGGCGCTACGCCCGCGAGGCCGCCGCGCATCTGGGGACCGAACATCACGAGCACGTGGTCGAGCCGGCCGCGCTGGAGATCCTGCCGGAATTGATCTGGCACTATGACGAACCCTTCGCCGACAGCTCGGCCATTCCCATGATGTACCTCGCGCGCGTCACCCGCCAGCACGTGACGGTGGCGCTCTCGGGCGACGGCGGCGACGAATTGTTCGGCGGCTACGACCGCTATCGGGCCGTCGCTCTCGGGGCGCGTTTCGACCGCCTGCCGCGGTTCCTGAAGCGGATGCTGACGGCTCGGCTGTGGCAGAGGCTGCCGGCCTCGGTGCGGCAGCACTCGTTCCGGCGGCGGCTCAAGCGGCTGCTCGCCGCCCTCGATCAGTCCCCCGAGCGACGCTACCTGCGGTGGATCGCCGGCTTTGACGACGAGGCGCGGCGGGCACTGTATACCGACGGCTTTCGCGAAACATTGGGCGATGCCGACGCGGCGGGATTCGTACTCGATGCTTACGGCCGCTGCACCGCGAAGGACTTTGTCGCGCGGACGATGTGCGTCGACACACTCACCTATCTGCCGTGCGACATCCTCACCAAGGTCGATATCGCCACGATGGCCGCCAGCCTCGAGTGTCGCAACCCGTTTCTCGACCACCACGTGGTCGAACTGGCGGCCAGCATGCCGATTGAGCTGAAGCTGCATCGCGGCCGCGGCAAGCGGATCCTGCTGGAGACGTTTGCCGACCTGTTGCCGCGGTCGATCCAGCGGCGGTCTAAAATGGGTTTCGGCGTGCCGCTGGACCACTGGTTTCGCGGCGAGTTGAAGCCGCTGCTGGTGGACGTGCTGCTTTCGCAGCGCTCGCGGGAGCGCGGTCTGTTCGAGCGGGCGAGCGTCGAGCGGCTGATCGACGAGCACCTGGCCCGCCGCTGGGACCACAGCTACCGCCTGTGGGCGCTGTTGTGCCTCGAACTGTGGCAGCAGACATTCCTCGATCCCGCCACGCCGCCCGCCCGGCCGACTGCCACTCTCGCAAGAGTGTGAACCACGGATCACGCGGATGCCACCGATCCGCAGAGAAGCCTTTGCCGCAAAAAGGTCGCAGAAGTCGCAAGAACGCTTTGCGGGCAAGAACCGACCCGTTACTCATTTCTACTTGCGACCGCTTTGCCTCTTCGCGTCAATTCAGGGTCCCGCATCTGCCTGCTGGAGAGCCCGACGCGCTTCGTCGATCATGTTTTGATCGTCTGTGCGCAGACCGCGCGAGAGCAGACGCCACGCCGCGGCCACGTCGGTCATGAAGCGTTCGAGACCGGCCAGCGCCTTGGCTTCCTGCGGCGCGTCGTCGCCGGCGGCGATCCACAGCCTGAGCCGGCGGTGGGCGGTGCTCCATTTCGGAAGCAGGTCGTCGTCGAGTCGCGCGGCGAACTCCGCGGCGGGCAATCGGCCGCCATGATGTTCCGCGTTCAGGCGATCGAACTCGTCGGTGATCTGCTTGATATCTTCGTACAGCGTCCGCGGTCGCTCGACGAAGCGGGCCGGGTTTTGTGCGAGGAAGTTTGCCCATGCGAAACATGCCGCGGCCCCCGCCAGCGCCACCAGCACGTTCCGCCGCCAGCGCCTCGATTTGAGCGACGGGTCGAGCGGCCGGCTGAGAACCACACCGCATGCGAAGCCTGCGGCGAGGCCGCCCATGTGCGCGGCGTTGTCGATCTGCGGCACGGTCATGCCGATGACTACGTTGATCGCGATGACGATCACGCCGTTATGTAGCAAGCTGCGAAAGATGACGCCGGGGATCGAATCGCGGCGGAGCAGCACGAAGCCGACGATGGCCCCCAGCACGCCGAAGATCGCGCCCGAGGCGCCCGCACTGATCACGCCGGGATTGAACGTGAGGCTGGCCAGGCCTCCGGCGAGGCCGGAGACGATATACAACACCAGGAAGCCGACGTTGCCGACAAAGCGTTCCATGAGTGGGCCGATATTCCATAAGGCCCACATGTTGATGCCCAGGTGCAGGAGGCCCACGTGCAGAAACGCGCTCGTGGCCAGCCGCCACCATTCACCGCCGAGCGTCGCGGTCGAGAGATTCGCTCCCCACTCCAGCAGCCGGCCGGGCTGCGGGTGCAGGTAGTGCACGCCACTGGCGACCATCAGCCCGAACACCGCCACGTTGACGGCGATCATCACGTAGGTGACGTACACGCGCGGCGTGAGCCCGTACAGCGCATGCCAGAAGACCGCGATGTCGCGCCGCAGCCGCGCCGCCGACCGCGCCGCTTCCGTCGGCTGATGTTCCGGTGAGGAATGATCCATCACGACTCGCGGGTACCCGAGATCAACCGTTCTACGGCTCGGCTTCCACCGGGCCGGCCGTGCGTTCGGCCATGACTGAGTTGAAGCTGGTTCGCAGATCGGGCAGGTTGGCCACGAGAGCCTGAAAGTCGCCCTGCCCCAGTGCCAGCAGGTTCATCGGCGTGGCACAGCGGATGGTGGCGCTGCGCGTCTTCTCCTTCAAGAGGGCCATCTCGCCAAAATACTCGCCCGCCTTCAGCCGGCTCACCACCCGCTCGCTGCCGTTCTGCTCGATGATCACGTCCGCTTCGCCTTCCAGAATAATGTACAGCGAATCGCCGAGATCACCCTGGCGGAACACGTCTTCGCCCGGCTCGAAGTGAAGCTGCGAAATCGCCTTGGAGCCGGCCAGGTTGAGCTGCACCGTCTCGGGCCGAAACAGCAGTTCCAGAAACCACGACACGCCGGTCTTGAACTTGCGCGAAAAGCCCGGCAGCTTCCACCAGTAGATCGTGCGCCACATCACCCACGCCAGAAAGCCGGTGAACCAGCCGCCCCCGAGGCGGATGCGGCCGAAAAGCTCTGCCACCGCCCGATGCCCACCCAGCGAGCCAAGCTTGCCCAGACCTTTGAAGGTAAACGTCTGCTTCTCGCCGCCGAACAGCTTGGCGATAATGTTGTTGGCCAGCACCTTCGCTTGCCGGATCGCGTGCTGCGCCGTCGGAGGGCAGAAGCCGTCGCCGGTCGGGTTGGGCATTTGGCAGCAGTCGCCGAGCGCCGAGACCTCCGGGAAGCCCTCAATCTCGAACTGCGGATCGACCTTGATCTTGCCGCGGTCCTTGGGCAACGGCAGCGGCTCGATGAGCGGATTAGGCGAAGAAGGCACCGTCGAGACCAGCGTCTTGGTGGGGATGCGGCTGCCGTCGGCCAGCACCGCGGCGTCGGGGGTGGCCGTGCGCAGCCGGCGCTCCAGCAGCAACTCCAGCCCGCGGCCGGTGAGCACTTTCTGCGCGTACCCGCCGAGGCTCTCGGGCAACTCGCGCTCCAGGATCCGCGGCCCCGAATGAACCAGCACGACGCGGATGTCCGACCGCTTGAGCTTGTAATCGCGGGCGATCTCCCGCAGGAAGTCGTTGAGCTCCGCCGCGCACTCGACGCCCGAAAACCCGCCGCCGGCCACCACGAACGTCAAGAGTTGCTGCCGCCGTTCGTCGTCGGGTTCGATGGACGCTTCTTCCATCACGTGCAAGAGGTGATTGCGCAGCCGCAGGGCATCGGCAAGGTTCTTAAAGGGCAGCGCGTGCTCGAACAGGCCGGGGATGCCGCGGAAGTCAGTGACTGTGCCCAGCGCAAGCACCAGGTGATCGTACTCGAGCACCAGCGGCCGCGGACGGAAGCCGGGGCTGAGCGTGACGGTCTTCGCCGCCAGATCGATGGCGGTGACCTCCCGCACGTACAGCCGCGTCCTCGGCAGCAGGCGGTGAATGGGGTTCACCGTGTCGAGTAAGCCGATGTTGCCGGAGACGACCTCGGCCAGCAGCGGCTGAAAGACGAAATAGTTCTCTTTGTTGACGAGGACGATCTCGACGTCATCGCGACGCTTGAGCCGCTGTTCGAGGTACTTCGCCGTGTAGACGCCGCCGAATCCCCCGCCGAGGATGACGATGCGCTTCGTGCCTGCGCGTGGGGTGTTCATGGCCGCTGGAGAATCCGTGTGACCGCGGGCAATCGCAAGGCTTGTTCGAGAGGGCGTGGCCGCGGCGCGACAGTATAGCAGAGACGAATCGCTATCACGAAGGCCCCGCCGCCGCCCCCGTGAGTTTTCCCCCCGCCATGCGTCTCATCCTGCGCACCGTTGCGCCCCGTCCGGTCCCGCACCGGATTCATGGAACTCGCGGCCCTTGCGAAGCGTCCGGTGCGTCAAGCTACAATGCAGGTTCGGCCGTCCACGATTTCGGCCGTGTCATTTTCACCCACAGCCAGCGAGCCACGATGAATCAGCCCTCGAGCGCCGCGCCTCACCTCACCGTCCAGGCTGGAGATACTCAGGTCACCGAAGAGTCGATCCGCAAGCTGAACCAGGCCTACGGCCGCATTCGCCAGCAGATGTCGCGGATCATTGTCGGCCAGGATGAAGTCATCGACCAGCTTTTGATCGCGCTGTTCAGCCGCGGGCACTGCCTCCTCGAAGGCGTGCCGGGACTGGCGAAGACGCTGATGATCTCGACGCTCTCCCGCTGCCTGTCGATGTCGTTCGCCCGCATTCAGTTCACGCCGGACCTCATGCCGGCCGACATCACCGGCACCGACGTGCTGCAGGAGAACCGCGATACGGGCATGCGCGAGTTCCGCTTCATCGAGGGGCCGCTGTTTCACAACGTCGTGCTCGCCGATGAGATCAACCGCACGCCGCCCAAGACGCAGGCGGCCCTGTTGGAAGCCATGCAGGAGCGGCAGGTGACGGTGGGCCGCGTGCGGCACCCGCTCTCGGATCCGTTCTTCGTGCTGGCCACGCAGAACCCGATCGAGCAGGAAGGCACCTATGCCCTGCCTGAGGCCCAGCAGGACCGCTTCATGTTCAAGGTCTTCGTCCGCTACCCGAACTTTCAGGAAGAGAAGCAGATCGCCAAGCAGACAACCACGCTGCTGGACGACCAGGTCGACGCTGTGCTGACGGGTGAGGAGATTCTCGAATGCCAGCGGCTGGTGCGGCAGGTGCCCGTGACCGACCACGTCGTCGATTACGCCCTGGCCCTGGTGCGGCAGACGCGGGTGAACGAGCCAGGGGCGCCCGAGTTCATCAACGACTGGCTGAGCTGGGGCGCCGGTCCGCGGGCGGTGCAGTTTCTGCTCCTGGGCGGTAAGGCCCGGGCGCTCCTGAACGGTCGCA
>JAHWKJ010000283.1 GCA_019347905.1 Planctomycetota bacterium | reverse complement strand
GCTGTTGATTCCCCTCTCCGTGCTGGCGGCGATCGCGGGCTTGTACGTCACCGGCAACACGATCAACGTGATGACGCTGGCCGGACTGTCGCTGGCGATCGGCCCGCTGGTCGACCTGGCGGTGATCTGCCTGGAAAGCACGCACCGGCACTTGAAGCGCGGCGCCGCGCCCGGGGCGGCCGCGCTCGCGGGCACGAGCGAGGTCGCCAAGCCCGCGCTGACGGCCACGTGCTGCACGCTGCTGGTGCTGGCGCCGCTGTCGTTTCTGCCCGATCTGGGCGAGTTCCTGTTCCGCCCGATGGCGCTGGCCGTGGCGTTCGCCATGGTCGCTGCCCTCGCCTTGTCGCTGACGTTCGTCCCCAGCCGCTGCGCCGCCTGGCTCAAGCCCGAGGCAGAAGGCGGACGGCAGGAGCCAGTCGGCAGCCGATCACCTTCCGCCGACAGTCGTCCCCCGTCTGCCTTCAGCCGGCTGCTGACTGCCTACTGTGTGCGCCCCACCGCTTGCCTCTTCGCGTGCTGGGAAAGTTTCTTCTACCGCGCCAGCCGCAGCTACGAGCGATTGCTCGAGCAGTTCCTCAATCGGAGGCGCTTCGTTCTCTGCGGCGCTGCCGGGCTGTTGATCGTGACGCTGGCGGTGCTCGGTCCGCGGCTGAAGCGCGAGTTCTTTCCCGACGTCGATGCCGGGGCGTTCGAGCTGACGCTGCGCGCCCCCAGCGGCACGCGGCTGGAGGTGACGGAACAGCGCGTCGCCCAGGTCGAGGAGCTGATCCGCGACTGTGTCGGCGACGACCTCGCGCTCATCGTTTCGGAGGCGGGCGTTGTCGCGGACTGGTCGGCCGCGTACACGCCCAACGCCGGGCCCATGGACGCCCTCGTGAAAGTGCAGTTAACCGCCGACCGCCGGCACTCGGCGCAGGAGCACGTCCGCTCGCTCCGCCGCCGCCTCCGCCAGGACGAGCGCCTGCGCGATCTGGAGTTCGGCTTCGACGCGGGCGGAATGATCCGCTCGGCCATGAACGGCGGCAAATCGACGCCGCTCAACATCCGCGTCACGGGCAAAGACCTGCCGCGGCTGCGGGGGATTGCCGAGGCCATTCAGGCGCGGCTGGCCACCGTGGAGGGCGTCGTCGACGCGCGGATTCTGCAGCGGCTCGACTATCCGCAGTACGTCATCGACATCGACCGCGAGCGGGCGGCCGACCTGGGCCTGCCGCTGCCCTACGTGGTGAAGAACGTTGTCGCGGCGCTCAACAGCAGCATTCAGTTCAACAAGCGGAACTTCTACATCGACCCGGTGAGCAATGGCCAGTATTACGTGGGCGTGCAGTATCCGGAGTCGGACATCGAGTCGATCGAGACGCTGCTGAATGTCCCCATCACCAGTCCCGCACAGCAGCGGGCGATCCCGCTGAGGAACCTCGTCACGTGGCGGCGGGCCAGCGTCCCCACCGAGGTCGTGCACAACGAGCTGGCGACGAGCGTCGAGCTGGTGATGGCCGTCGAGGGCCGCGACCTGGGCCACGTCGCCGAAGACGTGACCGCGGCGCTCGAGGACTTCGGGGCGCGGCAGGCGGACGGCACGTGGGTTCCCTACGCCGGCGCCCGCATCGAGCTCAGCGGCGAATACGCCCGCATGCAGGACATGTTTCGCAATCTCGGCGGCGGATTCCTGCTGGCGACGTTGCTGGTCTACCTGCTGCTGGTGACGCTGTTCCAGTCGTTCCGGCTGCCGCTGGCGATCCTGGCGGCCGTGCCGCTGGGATTGATCGGAGTGGTGCTGATGCTGTTCGCGACCGGCACGGCCGTCAACGTGCAGTCGCTGCTGGGCGTCGTGTTCATGGTGGGCATTGTGGTCGCCAATACGGTGCTGCTGGTCGAATCGGCGGAGGCGCTGCGGACCGGCGAAAGCCTTTCGCCCCGCGATGCCATCCGGCTGGCGGCCGCCATTCGCATGCGGCCCGTGCTGATGACCGCCCTGGCCGCCCTGCTGGCGCTCTTGCCGATGGCGCTCGCGCTGAGCCGCGGCAGCGAAGCGAACGCTCCGCTCGGCCGGGCGGTCATCGGCGGTCTCGTGGCTTCGACGATTGTCACGCTGTTCGTCGTTCCCTGCGCGTACAGCCTGATCCAGCGGCGAACCGCCACCGACGCCACTTGCTGAGCCTCCGCCCCCGTTGTTCGACACAAGTCGGACTCGGCGGTGAATCGCGGCGGTTTTCGTCCCGCAGGGACGGTTTGAGAATAGCCCAGCGATTCATCGCTGGGATGGGTGGTACAGCGGAAACGCAAGTCCCGGAGGGACGGCTGACCGCATGGACTTTCGTCGCTGCGATGGTTTCAGCCGTCCCTCCGGGACTCGAAACGAGCGCCCCCTCTCAGTCGTCCCTTGGGGACGGCGGGACTTGAACAATAAGGCAGTCCTCCAGTCGGAGCAGACGGCGTGCGGTTCATTAAGAATCCGCACCTTCGACGCTCTTAATAATCCCTTAATGGCCATACATCCGACATTACCCGTGCCATCCTCAGATCCGGCAAACTCCGCTCAATTGCGCAAGTCGTTCCAACCGATACATGCAGAAGGCAGGGGCTGTCTTCTGCAATTCCCGTGCGCGCGGAGCAGTACTTCACACGGTTATGCTCATGAATCCGCGTCACCGGTGCTTTCTGCTGCAGTCTGCGGCTGTTCTGACGGCCGCCCTCTGCGTGCCGGGCGCGACCTCCGCGCAAGCGCCGCAGCCGCCGAGCGGCGACCCGTACGTGCGAAAATTGCTGGAGGTCGAGCGACGGCTGGCAGAACTCGAGGCGGCCCAGCGAGCCGCAAACGAGTCTGACGATGTCGGCTATACCGGCCCCTCATTCCTCCCGCCGATTCTGCCGCGGCCGGCGTGGTTCTCGCGTCCGGACCACGATGCATCGAGCAGCGACGTGCCGCGGTTCCGGCGCATCTATCGCGAACCGGTCCCTCCCCCCGGCGAAGCTCCCAGCCGCCGGAGCCGACCCAACGAGATCGGCATCGACGACCCGCTGGAAGAGCGGATGCTCGAGCTCGAAAAGGAGCTGCGCGGCCTGCAGGAAGAGCCGGAGGTCGACTATCCCACGCTCGACATCGGCGGCCGCATCCATTTCGACACCTGGTGGTTCGCCGACGACAGCGAGGGCATCCACTTCTTCGAGAACCCCGACACCGGCATCGATCCGGAGAACCGCGTCTTCTTCCGCCGCATCCGGCTGGAACTGGGCGGCGACATCGCCCAGAACATGGTCTGGCGGTTCCAGATGGACTTCAATTCGCCGGAGGATCCGGAAGCCAAAGACGTCTACATCGGCTTCACCGATCTGCCGATTCTGCAGACAGTGCTCGTCGGCATTCAGAAGCGGCCGATCGGCCTCGACCACCTCAACAGCAGCCGCTTCAACGTGTTCATCGAGCGGCCGCTGGTGGTCGAGGCGTTCAACGAGGACGCCCGCCGCATCGGCATCGCGTCGTACGGCGTCTCCGACGACCTGGTCTACAACTGGCGGTACGGCGTGTATCTGCTGGAGAACGTGTTCGACGACGGCGAGTACCTCGGCGACTCGACACAGGCCAGCGTGAATGCCCGCCTTGCGAGCAGCCCCTGGTACGACGACTGCTCCGGCGGCCGCGGATATTTTCACTGGGCCGTGAGCGGCATGGCGGCCGATCCCGACGGCGACGTCGATCCGCTCGACACCAACGAGAACGAAGGACGGTTCCGGACGCGGGGCGAACTCCGCTCCAACCAGCGCTGGATCGATACGGGGCGCATTCGCGGCGCCGTCGCCTACGAGATTCTGGGGCTGGAGTCGATCCTCAATGTCGGCCCCTTGCAGATTGTCGGCGAGTACCAGTCGAGCTGGCTGCAGCGCGACGACCACACCGCCGGCACGGGACCGGACGTGAACTTCCACGGCGGCTACGTCTATGTCGCCTACATGCTGACCGGCGAGCATGTGCCCTACGATCGCGAATCCGGCACGATCGGCCGCGTGAAGCCGTTTGAAGATTTCTACTGCGTCGAGCGCTGCGACGGCGGCGTGGGGAAGGGCAGCGGAGCCTGGCAGGTGGCCCTGCGGTATTCCTACCTCGACCTCACCGACCACGACATCGAGGGCGGCGTCGAGAACAACGTCACCTTCGGCCTCGTCTGGTACTTCAATCCCAATGCAAACATCCAGTTCAACGCCGTCTACGGCGACATCGACGAGCATCGCCCCGTCGACGACTTCACCTCCGGCCACTTCACGGGCCTGGGCACGCGGCTGCGGATGGATTTCTAGCCGCCGGCGCCGCCCGCCGAATTTGAACAGGAGTCAACGGAGAGAACGGAGTCCCGCTTCCGATCATCACCCGAAGAGTGGAAGGCCTTCTCCGTTACCTTCGTTAACTCCTGTTCAAATCCTCGATGGGCTGAGCACTCGTCTGCGGTCAGCGCGCCGTAGCGTGGATTTCAATCCACGCGAGCCGCCGCACTACTCGCCTGAATCGCTGCACGCGTGGGTTGAAACCCACGCTACGAGGACTCCTGAGCCCCTGTGTGTTCAGCGGCCGGCCGTCAGCTTTTCCTTTTCTTTGAGAGCCAGCCGCGGGTCGGGGGCTTCGACGCTGAGGATTTCGACCGTCACGTTCTGCGGACCCTGTCCGCCGCCTCCACCCGCGGGGTACCCACCCACTGTGTCGGCGGTCAGGCTGCCTGCGGCCGCCGACTGCGGCCCCATGGGACCGCCGGGACCGCCTCCGCCATTGCCCTGCGAGATGGTGAGCATCACGTCGATCGAGCGCTTCACGCCCAATTCCTCGGTGCCGCCGAATGACTCGATCCAGACTTCAAAATTGTTGTTGGCCCCCGAAGGTTTGGCGTTCTTGATCTGGCGGCTGTACCAGTTGAGGATTTGCGCGGCGTCGGCCTGACCGGCATCGATGCGGAGGTACTGCACCTTGACGGGTCCATCGAGCGCGCCGCTCGTGCCCTCCGCCGGCCACGACAGTGTGTAGTCGGCCGCGACGCGCGCGCCTTCGTGCAGCCGGAGCGGCGGCTCGACTCCCGACGCCGCCCCCTTCTTCGCCGCCGCGGAGCGAAACCGCCGGTTGAGCGCCCGCACCAACTGCCGCGTGGCGTCGGCCCACGACAGCTTCGCCTTGCGCTCTTCTTCGGCTTTGGTGGTTGACGCCCGGCGGTTGCGGGCTTCGCCGTCGAGCTTGAGCTGGGGCAGGTTTTTGAGTGCAAGCAGCAGTGCCGGGTCGCGGGCCGCATCGAGCGCCCCCGAGGACATGAGTCCCTGCCCGCCGTCCGTCCACCGCCTGTCGAGGATCTCGTAGACGGTCAGCCGCAGCGATGTCACCGGCAGAGAGCCGGCGAGAGCGAGTGCCTGCCCCGCACCCGAAAGCTGCTGGACGGCTCGCATCCGGGCTTCGGCCGCCTGGATCACCTCCGGCCGCGCCACGTAGGCCAAAACATTGCGCAGCTCGCCTTCCTCGATCGCGCGCGGCTTGAAGCTCACTTTCGTGCTCGCCGCCTGCGGCTGGCCCGCTTGGCCGTCGGGTGAGGCGGCGGGATCGATCGTCGCGGCCGACGTTTCGAATCCCGCGTCGTCACCCATGGGGCCGTAGTTCGGCATCGGACCGGCGCCATCGTCGAAGGGAGCCCCGTAGTTGGGAGTCCCGTAGTTGGGAATATTAGCGTCCTGTTGATTGCTGCGGCTTGGCTGCGCTCCGCCCGTCGGCACGCCGAAAGCGGCGTCCATTGCCGAGAGTGCGTACTCGGCGGTCAGTTGACTGAGCTTCTCGGCGTGAGTCGGCGTCGCGCGAACCTTCGCGAGGGCCTGGCCGGTGGGATGGTTTTCGCCGCCGTAGTTCTCGATCAGCTCCATCAGCACCAAATCGAAAACCGTCTCCGGCCTCACACCGGTGGTGATCTGGCCGGCGAGCAGCTTCTGGATCGTATTCCAGGCCTGCGGCGTGCCGTTGACGATCAGGCCCTCGAGCAGCGTTCGGAAGACGGCCTCCCGACTGAGGGCGCGCGGTCCGGATTGGCCGCCCCCCGGCTGGCCGTAATCGCCGGGGCCATATCCCATCGGCCCAGGACCGTATCCCATTGGTCCGGGGGCATATCCCATCGGTCCGGGAGCCTCCGGATTCGCAGGGTCCGGGGGGGCTTGCGCCCCATGGCCGCCCTGCGGTCCCGGTGTCGGCATGGGCTGAGCCGTCGGCGCACCTTCGGCCGCGTGACCGGCCTGGGCGCTCTCGGCGACGTTTTCGGCGGTGTTTCTGACGGGAAACGCGGCCGGGTTTTGAAAGCTCACCACCGCCGTCGCCAGCGCAGCCCAAGGCGACGTCACCGGACGAAAGATCGCCGCGCCGGCCTCGCCCGGAGGTGCGGCGTCGTGACCGGACGGAGCGCAATCCAAGCCCGCGGGAGGCATCGCCGCCGGATCGGCGGAATCGTACTGGGGAACGCCGGCGTCGTCGCCCATCGGCCCGCCGTAGCCGGAGCCGTCAACGCCCTGGTTCTGCCGAGCCTTGCCCATTTCGACCAGCAGCGATTCCAGCATCGCCGCGGCCTGCGGGCTGTTGCGGTTCCTGGTCGTCAAGAGCTCGATCGCCTTGGGAAGCTGCGGATCGCCGTCTCGAACTGCGGACAGGTAATCCTGCTCGCTCCACTTGGAGACGTCGTCGGGCCGCTTCGGCTGGGCCGGCTGATTCGCACCCGGTTGCCCGTAGCCCGCCGGATTGGCGGGATCGTAGCCCGCGACGTCCATTGGACCCATCGGATCACCAGCACCCATGGGTCCCATTGGCCCCATGGGATAACCCTCCCCCAGGGGACCGCCCGGTCCCATCGGATATCCCGCCGCCATGGGGTCGCCGGCGTCGGCCATCGGATCGCCGCCATAGCCGCCCGCGGGACCAGCGGCCGCCGCGGGATCCATGCCGCCGTCCATGGGAGCCATGCCCGCCGCCCCCGACATCGACGGCGCCGTCCCGGCCGATGGCGAGCTGCCCGTATTCGCCGCGCCGCCCGCTGTGCCGGACGCCGCATCGTCATCGCCCCCGCAACCGGCCACGCCGGCGACGAGACTTGCGATGAGCAGCGCGCAGGCCGCGCGGAGACCGCCGGCGACGGACGACTTGCGGGCTGGCGTCAGCGAACACCGTCGGGGAGTAGTAAGAATCTGAATGCGACCGGTCACGGCAGGACCCCCTTCGTCAGGCAAAGCGGCTGGACATCCCACAGCATATACAAACCACCGCAGGTTTGCGAAACGATCCCCGGCGGATCGCCCACCCGACTCCAGCACGACGATCCAAAGCCGCAGAACCACGCCCTCGCCCCTCTCCGACTCTCAACCCTCAACTCTCAACCCCTTCCTGACCCTCGACCCTCGAGCAACTTGGTAACTTTGCAATTTGCACACCCCCTGCCCCCGGCCACCTTGCCCCTCTTGGTCCGGCGGGTGTGTCGAGGCTGAATGGCGAAAGGGCTTCATGAGCGGCTCTAGGGTGGGAAGGTTCGAGCGGTCTCTTCGCCCAAGCCCGAACGGTTGCGCGCCCCGGCGGGGGATGGGCGCCGTTCGGTCCTTCCGTCGAATGCACGATGTCTTATGCAAGTTCCGGCGGATGGGCTCGATTCAGAGGTACTGTGCCGCCACTCGCATTGTCATCTGTTTGGGTGGACCCGACCAGTTTCGGAAAACTTCTCAGATTCCGCGTCCGCTCTCGTCGCCCTTTGCGTTCTTCAACATAGCGGCCTTTCGCTGCCTCCTTTCGCAGCACCCATCCTTGAAGCCCTCTCACCTGGCGCATGCACGCGCGCCTGACCTCTGCACCACCCCCTGACATTCCATCTGTTCTGCTCGGGCGCATCAGTCGCCGCGCTTCGTCATGCGCGGTTTGGCGCGCCCGCGCTACGGAGAGACTGCCCACACACCGGAGGGTCGCACCGATGCTGTTCACGTCCTGGCTCCGCACGCTCAAGACCGGCTTCGTCTCTCCCAACCTCCGCGAGAAGGCCCGCCGGCGGCGGATGTGGAACCGGACCAATCAGCTCACCACGGCCGGCATCGAAAGCCTCGAAGACCGCATAGTCCTGTCAGGCGCCCCCGTCTTCGGCGCCGACCCCTATGCCTTCTCCGTCGCCGAAGACGCATCGCTCGGCA
>JAHWKJ010000282.1 GCA_019347905.1 Planctomycetota bacterium | reverse complement strand
AAGGGGGGGGAACGCAGCGATCCGCCCGTACGCGTTCGCCGCAAACAGCCACGTGTGCAATACGTCCGGCTGGAGGCGGCGGATGAGGCGCTTCAGTCGCACCAGCGCGAGCGGATCGAACTTCAGCCGCTTGCCCAGCACCGTGAGCGGCACGCCCGCCTGCTCCAATTCAGTGGCATACGGTCCGCCGCGGGTGAGTGCGACCGCATGCACGTCGAATTCCTCCTTCGGCAGCCGCGTCGCCAGCAGGGTAAACTGCTTCTCCGCCCCGGAGCGGTCGAGCGTCGGTATGACGGAGAGGAGGCGGATCACGGATTTCATCCTGCACGGGTTGTCGGGGAGGAGTTTGAACGATGAGTGACAGCGGGTAAATGACGAATGTCGAAAGAGGGTCGAGGGCTGACGGTCAAGAGTCGAGGGCCAGAAGTTCCGATCTCCGCTTGCGTCTGGCTCTCGACCCTCGACTCTCGACCCTCGACTGATTGGTCATTCGGATTTGATTTCGTCATTCGTCATTTGCGCCAGAGGATTGTCCTTCCCGCAATCAGCGCGATATAAACATCGGTGCCGGGCCTTCACCAATTCGTGCGGCCGGATCCCATGGAAATCACCTGCCTGCACTGCGGCCAGCGAGCCGAAGCCACGCGCGAGCTCGCGGGCCGCACGGTCGAGTGCCCGCACTGCGGCGGACAGGTGAAGGTGCCGCAGGGGCTGTTCGCGGCCGACAAAGGCGACAAGCGCCGGAAGCTCTATGAGTACGCCGTCTCGGCCGCTTCCACGCTGGTCATCCACGCCATTCTGCTCGTCATCCTGGGGCTGATCTACTGGGGCCTCACGCAGGGGCGCGGGTTTGAAGTCGGCGAAGTCGGCATCGGCCAACTTCCGAACGAAGAGCTGACCGCGCACGACGACTCGCAGCTCGAGGCCGGCGAGGAGATCGCAGCCGCCCCGGCGATGGAACTCGAAGACGACTTCGCCGAGATTGCCACGCCAGTGGAACCGCTCGACGAAGGCCTGGCGATCAGCCCCATCGTACCCAGCGGCGGGTCGAAAGCCGGAGGTGCCGGCGGGTTCGACGCAGGACCGGCCGGCGGAGCGGCAGGCTTCGGCCTCAAAGCGAAGTTCATGAACGTCGAGGCCGAAGGCCGCTATTTCTGCATCATCGCCGACGCCTCGACAAGCATGACCGGTCCCAAGCTGGAGTTCGTGAAGGCGGAAATCATCGAAACGATGTCGGGCCTCAAGACGGACGCCCGCGTGTACGTCATCTTCTTCAATCACCGGGCGCAGCCCTACCCGGAGCGCCGCTGGCTGGCGAAGTCGGAGCGGCAAAGCGTCAAAGACTGGATGCAGCGGCAGGTCGTCGCCAGCGGCCTCACATACCCCGTCGACGCCTTCAAGATCGCCATGAGCCTGAAGCCCAGGCCCGACGTGATCTTCCTGATGACCGATGGCGAATTCAACCCGCCGGTGCCGCCCGTCCCGCCGCAGATTGCCGCCCTGAACGCCGGCTCGAAGAAGGTGACGATTCACACGATCGCATTTGTGGACCGGGTCGGCGAACCGGAACTGAAGCAGATTGCAGCCGACTCCGGCAACGGCACGTATCGCTATGTGCCGGGTTTCTGATTAGCGGAGATCAGTGCCAATGAGCGTTCAAAGTCATTGTTGGGAACACTGATGGGCACTAATCTCCACTAATCCTTTCAGATGTTCGATGGGTCTGCATGGAGACAGAAGAATGCCGCAGCGCTCACGTGTCACCCGCCGTCGCTTTCTCGGTCAAACCGCTGCCGGCCTTGGGGCCGCTGCGTTCGGCTTTCCCGCGATCCTCAGCGCCCGGTCGCCCAACGAGCGGTTGAACCTGGCGTTCATCGGCGTCGGCGGGCGCGGCGGGGCCAATCTGCGGACGATCGCCGGCTCCGGCACCGAGAACGTCGTCGCGCTGTGCGACGTGAATCGCTCGAACCTCGACCGCGCGGCGCAGAACCACCCGCAGGCCCGCCGTTATGCAGATTTCCGCAAGCTGTACGACGAGGCCCGCGACATCGACGCCGTCGTCGTCAGCACGGCGGAGCACACGCACGCCTACGCGACGATGCCGGCCCTCGCCCTCGGCAAGCACGTCTATTGCGAAAAGCCGCTGACGCTGAACGTTCAGGAAGCGCGGGTCGTCACCGAAGCCGCCGCGCGAGCCGGCGTCGCCACGCAGATGGGCACGCAGGTTCACGGCATGCCCAACTATCGCCGGGTCGTCGAGCTGATTCGCTCCGGCGCGATCGGCGCGGTGTCGGAGGCGCACGTGTGGGTCTCGCGGGCGTGGGGCCTGCAGAGTGAAGCCGAGGCGAAGGCGAACAAGGACATCGTGTTTGTCAGCGAGCGGCCGAAAGAAGCCGTCACGCCGCCCGCGGACCTGGACTGGGAGTTGTGGCTCGGCCCCGCTCCGCACCGGCCGTTCCATCCCGTGTATGTGCCGGGGCCGAAATGGTACCGCTGGTGGGATTTCGGCAACGGGACGATGTCGGACCTCGGCAGCCACTGGGTCGATCTGCCGTTCTGGGCGCTGGAACTGGACGCGCCCAGAACGATCGAGGCTTTCGGTCCCGAGCCGCACCCGGAAATCGCCCCCGCATCGATGAAGGCCGTCTACGAATACGCCGCCCGCGGCGAGCGGCCGGCGCTCACGCTCACGTGGTATCAGGGCACGCAGAAGCCGCAAATCTGGACGGACGGCGGGATTCCCCAGTGGGGCAACGGCGTATTGTTCGTGGGCGAGAAGGGCATGCTGCTTTCCGACTACGGCAAGCACGTGCTCTTGCCGGAGGAGCAGTTCAAAGACTTTCAGCGGCCCGAGCCGTTCATTCCCGATTCGCCCGGCCAGCACCAGGAGTGGGTGATCGCCTGCAAGACCGGCTCACCCACGGGCAGCCCCTTCAGCTACGCCGGCCCGCTGACCGAGGCGAACCATCTGGGGAACGTGGCCTTCCGCACGGGTAAGAAGCTCCAGTGGGACGCAAAGAACCTGCGGGCCACCAACGCCCCCGAAGCCGACCAGTACCTCGCGCGAGAGCCGCGGCCAGGCTGGTCGCTCTCGAGCGCGACATGAGCGCATGGCGCGACTTGTGGTCGCTGCCCGATGACGTGGCGTACCTCAATCACGGCTCGTTCGGCCCCTCGCCGCTGGTGGTGCAGGGCGTCCGCCGCCGCTGGAGCGAAGAGTTGGAAAGCCAGCCGATGGACTTCTTCGTCCGCCGGCTGGAAGAGCATCTCGACCAGGCGGCCGAACGGCTGGGGCGGTTCGTCGGAGCGAGCCGCGACGAGCTGGCGTTCGTCGAAAACGCCACCGCGGGCATGAACGTCGTCGCCGCCAGCACGCCGCTCGCGGCCGGCGATGAAGTCCTGCTGACGGACCACGAGTACGGCGCCGTCGCGCGGCTGTGGCGGATGCGATGCGCTGCGGCCGGCGCGCGGGTGGTGACGGCGACGCTGCCGCTGCCGTGGGACGACGAGGAACAACTCCTCGACGCGCTGTTTGCGGCGGTGACGGAGCGCACGCGGCTGATCGTCGTCCGCCACGTTACGTCGCCCACGGCACTCGTCCTGCCGGTGGCGGCGATCTGCCGCCGGGCGCGCTCCGCGGGAGTCGCCGTCTGCGTCGATGGACCGCACGCTGTCGCGATGCTGCCGCTCGACATCAGCCGGATCGACTGCGACTTCTACACCGCCAGTTGTCACAAGTGGCTGAGCGCACCGTTCGGCAGCGGCTTTCTGTACGTCGCCCGGCGGCGTTGGAAGGATGTGAAGCCGGCGGTGGTCAGTTGGGGCGGCAGCGTCAGCGGCCGTCCCGCGTCGTGGAAAGACGAGTTCAATTGGGTCGGCACCCGCGATCCCGCGGCATTCCTTGCCGTGCCGGCCGCAATCGACTTTCTGGAGGAGACCGGGCTGGAGACGTTCCGCGAGCACGCCTGGCGGCTGCTGGCCCGGGCGCGCGAGGCGATCGTGCCTCTCACCGGACATGAGCCGCTGGGCTCCCCCGGCACCGAGCGGCCGACGATGCTGTCCTTCCCGCTGCCGCCATTGGAGGATGACGAGCCGCCGGTGCCTCCCGGCCGGCCCGATCCACTACAGCAGCGGTTGTGGAGCGAGCGGCGCATCGAAGTTCCCGTCACCCGCTGGAGCGGCCGCCGCCTGCTGCGCGTGTCGTGTCACCTGTACAACACGGAAGCCGACATCGACCGGCTGGCCGAAGCGCTGCGGGCGGAATTGCCCCGTTCGACGGTCCGCGGCAGCTAGAATGACACGATGAAGGTCGTGCACCTCATCACCCGACTGATCATCGGCGGCGCGCAGGAGAACACGCTGCTGACGGTCGAGGACCAGCATCGCGATTACGGCGACGAGGTGGCGCTTATCACCGGTCCTGCGCTGGGACCGGAAGGCAGTCTCGTCGAGCGCGCTCAGGCCGGCGGATTCGATTTCCGCATCGTGCCGCAGCTTCGCCGCCGCATTGCCCCCTGGAGCGACTGGTCGAGCTATCGGCGGCTGGTGTCGCTGCTCGCGGAGATTCGGCCCGACATCGTCCACACGCACAGCTCGAAGGCCGGGATCCTGGGTCGGGCCGCGGCCGCGCGGCTGCGAATCCCCGCGGTGCACACCGTTCACGGGCCGAGTTTTTATCCGCAGCAGAACGCGATGGTCAACCTGGCCTTCATTGCCGCCGAGCGCTGGGCCGCCCGCCGCACCGCCCGCATGATCAGCGTCAGCGATGCCATGACCGACCATTACGTAGCGGCCGGAGTGGGCCGCCCCCGGCAATACGTGACGATCTACAGCGGCATGGAGGTCGAGCCGTTTCTGCATCCGCCGCGTCCGCCGCACGAAGTCCGGGCAGAGCTGGGGCTGTCGGCCGACGACGTGGTCGTCGGCAAGATCGCGCGGCTGTTTCACCTGAAGGGACACGCCGACGTGATCGCCGCGGCACCGTCGGTGGTCGAACGCTGCCCGCGGGTAAAATTCCTGTTCGTCGGCGACGGCATCTTGAAAGAACGGCTTAAGCGGGACATCGAGCGCGCCGGGCTTACGGGCCGCTTCGTGTTCGCGGGCCTCGTGCCGCCGAGCCGCGTGCCGGAACTCGTGCATGCGATGGACGTCGTCGTGCATACGAGCCTGCGCGAGGGACTCGCCCGCGCGCTGCCGCAAGGGCTGATCGCGGGAAAGCCCGTCGTCAGCTACGACGTGGACGGCGCTCGGGAGGTGGTGATTCCGCACGCGACGGGCTGCCTGATCCCACCGCGCCAGGTGGCTGGGTTGGCGGGCGCCATTGCCGAATTGTGCAACGATGCGGCGCTTCGCGAGCGGCTCGGCCGCACGGGACGCGAGCGCTTCACCGACACGTTCCGGCACGAAACAATGACGAGGCGCATCCGAGAGGTCTATCGGCAGGTCCTCGTTTAGCCGCGGCCCAGCGGGCCGCGCGGCCCGCTGGGCCGCGGCTAAACTCGGCTAGACTTGCATCACGCGGGCGGCCAGTTCGGCGGGCGATTCGTCGCCGGTCATCTCGATGGGGCGGCACTCGATGAGGTTGCGGAACCAGGTGTGCTGCCGTTTGGCGAACTGCCGCGTGCGGCGCTGGATGAGTTCGACGGCCGCTGCGAGCGATTCGATGCGTCCTTCCAGCCAGTCGATGATCTCGCGATAGCCGAGCGCCTGGCGGGCGGTGCGTCCGGGAGCCTGCAGCGCCGCGAGCAGCCGTCGCGTTTCTTCGACCAGCCCCTCCGCGACCATTCGTTCGACGCGGCGATCGATGCGGGAATACAGCCACTTCCGCGGCGGATACAGCCAATACACGTGCTCCGGGCGCTGCGCAACGGGACGCGGTCCATGCTCCTGCTGCTCCGAGAGCGGCCGTCCCGTCAGTTCATAGACTTCCAGCGCGCGGATGACCCGCCGCGTGTCGTGCGGATGCAAGCTGCGGGCGGCCCGCGGGTCGACTGCGATCAGCCGGCGGTGCAATTCGTCCGCACCGAGTTCGCGGGCGTCGGCCTCCAGCCGTCGGCGAAGCTCCCAGTTGGCCGACGGACCGCGAAACACGCCCCTGAGCACGCCCCGCAGATACAGCCCCGTGCCACCCACAAACAGCGGCGTGCGCCCGCGGCGCGTGATATCGAGACACGCCTCCTGCGCTGCCGCGAGATATTCGGCGACGCTGAAATCCTGGTGCGGCTCCAGCACGTCGACCAGATGATGCCGCACGCGCCGTCGCTCCTCCACAGAGGGCTTGGCGGTGCCAATGTCCATGCCGCGATACAGCGACATCGAATCGAGGGCCACGATCTCGGCCCCCAGCCGCTCCGCCAGCACCACACCCGCGGCCGTCTTCCCGCAGGCCGTAGGGCCTGCCAGGAACCAGCAGCGGCGAAGAAGGTGGGCAGGGAATTGCACGGTGGTCGCCGCGGGCACGAGAGTGTCAGGGATGCTCTGTTCGACACATCATTGTACGCGCCGGCGGACTGCGATCATTCCCCGCCACCTTGTCACCTTGTCACCTTGTCACCTTGTCACCTTGTCACCTTGTCACCCCGTCACCCCGTCCCCCCGTCCCCCCGTCCCCCCGTCAAGCCTCACAGGGCCATCTTGCGGCCAATTGTGAACCCCCTTAGAATTGCCACCGAACGTATTGCCGTGCAGCGGGTTGGGGCGAATGCGCTCTCGCGCCGCCGCTCTCTGTGCACGATGTGGTCGCGGCATGAAGCATATCGCCGTTCTGGGTTCGACAGGGTCGATCGGCACCAGTTGTCTGGATGTCGCCCGCGCCCACGGCGATCAGATGCGCATCGTCGCCATCACCGCCCATCAAAACTGGCGGGAACTGGCCCGGCAGAGCCGCGCATTCCGCCCGCGGCAGGCGGTTATAGCGGACGCTTCCTTGCGAGAGACGGTGCCGCGACGTGAATTCGCCTCCGAGACGGAACTGCTCTTCGGCCCCGAAGCCATCGAGCGCGTCGCGTCGTCTCCCGAGGTCGACGTGGTGGTGGCGGGAATCGTGGGAGCGGCGGGCCTGCGCGGGGCGTGGGCGGCGCTCGAAGCCGGCAAGCGGCTCGCCATCGCCAATAAGGAGACGCTGGTCGTCGCCGGCCCCTTAGTGATGGAACTCGCCGGCCGCACCGGGGCCGAACTCCTGCCCGTCGACAGCGAGCACAACGCCATCTTTCAGGCCCTGGAGGCGGGCCGGCGGCAGGACGTGCGGCGAATTGTGCTCACCGCGAGCGGCGGACCCTTCCGTGGCTGGCCGGCGGCGCGGCTGGAAAATGTCACGCCGGCAGACGCCCTCAAGCACCCCACGTGGAACATGGGGCGTAAGATTACCGTCGACTCGGCCACCATGATGAACAAGGCCCTCGAAATCATCGAGGCCCGCTGGCTGTTCGGACTGGAGCCGGAGCAGATCGACGTCGTAATTCACCCCCAGTCGATCGTGCATTCGTTCGTAGAATACATCGACGGCTCGGTGATCGCGCAGCTCTCGCCGCCCGATATGAGATTGCCCATCCAATACGCATTGACGTACCCTGCACGATTGGACGGCACCAGCCCCACGATGAACTGGAAAGAGGCCCACCGGCTCGACCTGGAGCCGCCCGATCTGGAGGCGTTTCCGGCGCTGGGGTTGGGCTTCGAGGTCGCGCGGCGGGGCGGCACCGCCGGGGCCGTTCTGAATGCCTCGAACGAAATCGCGGTGGAGCGGTTTCTGGCGGGCGAATCGAAGTTTACAGACATTCCGCGCCTCTGCCGCGCGGTTCTCGACGAGCACGGGTTCAGCCCCTCTCCCACGCTGGACGAACTGTTGGCGCTGGACGGCTGGGCCCGGAAGGAGGCACGACGGTGGCATCGCTGATTCAACCGGCCCTGGCGGGCATCGACCTCGCGTCGCTGTCTATCCTGGCCGCTTTTTTCGATAACCTGCTCAACATTCTGTGGGTGGCGCTGGGCCTGGGGCTGGTGATCTTCTTTCACGAGCTGGGGCACTTCGCCGTCGCCAAGTGGTGCAACGTCAACGTCGAGCGGTTCAGCATCGGCTTCGGCCCGGTGCTGTGGAGCTTCAAGAAGGGCGAGACGGAGTACGCGCTGTCGCTGATCCCCTTTGGCGGCTACGTGAAAATGCTGGGCCAGGACGACA
>JAHWKJ010000281.1 GCA_019347905.1 Planctomycetota bacterium | reverse complement strand
TGGTCGCCGCCCGCCAGGCGCACCGCGCAAACCGCGACGCGGAGGCGGGGACGCAGCACGAGCACATCGTCGCGGATCACCCGCGGTTGTTTGAAGCCCAGGCCCGGCTGGGCCGGGCGTTTGTGGAACGGGGCGAACACGAGAAGTACCTTCACTGGGATCGAGCCCTCCCGCCAGAGGCGTCCGGCCATCCGGAAATCTGGGTGACCCGAGGCTTCTTCGCGGAGGGCCGCGGCGAGCGCCGCGTGGCGATTCGATGTTTCGGGGAGGCCGTGCGGCTGCATCCCGACCACGTCACCGCCTGCTACCGTTTGTCGCAGTTGCTGGCCGCCGAGGGACTCGCGCAGAATGCGACGCTGTTCGGCTTGCGGGCGCAGCGACTGGCCAGGCTGGAGAGCCTGTTGAATGAGGTGCGCTCGGAATTCGCGCTTCCCATGGTGCACGAAGTCGTCGAGACGCTGTCGGATCTGGGACGGAACTGGGAGGCGGCGGGCTGGTCTCATCTCGCGTTGCGAGTCGATCCCGCTTTGCCGTGGGCCCTTCGACGATTGAGGGCCTTCCGGGCCACGACGGCGAAGTTCGTGCTCACGCCTGATGAAGCCAATCCGGCCCGGCGGATCGATTTGTCGCGTTACCCCTTGCCGCAACCGCCCGGCATGCGCCAGTCAGATCAGCCGTCCCAGCTCGCCGCCGGTCGATCGAGCGACATCCGGTTCGAGAACAGCGCGGACGAAGCGGGCCTCGACTTTCGCTACTTCAACGGCGCAGACCCCGCCTCCGGGCGGGCCTACATGTTCGAGTTCAGCGGCGGCGGCGCGGCCGTACTGGATTACGACGGCGACGCCTGGCCCGATCTGTATCTGACGCAGGGCTGCCCCTGGCCGGTGGGCGAGCGGTCCCACGGCTTCCGCGATCTGCTCTACCGCAACCTGGGCAACGGGCGGTTCGCCGAAGTCCCCGCAGGGGCGGCCGCCGCTGACGCCGGCTTCGGACAGGGCGCCGCTCCGGGAGATTTCAACAACGACGGCTTTCCGGACCTTTACGTCGCCAACATCGGAGCCAACCGGCTGTTCGTCAACAACGGCGACGGCACGTTCAGCGACGTCACCGCCCAATCGGCCACAGGCGGCGGCGACCGCTGGACCACGAGCAGCGTGCTGGCCGACTTCAACGGTGATGGCGCGCCGGACATTTATGCCGTCAATTATCTGGCCGCTCCGGAGGTCTTCGAGAAGGTCTGCGAAGACGGCGGCCGTCCCGTGCAATGCGCGCCCACGATGTTTGCTGCGGAACAGGATCGGCTGTTTCTGAACAATGGCGACGGAACGTTTCGAGATGCGACCGAGACCTCCGGCATTGTCGCCCCCGACGGAAAAGGGCTGGGCGTCGTCGCCGCCGACTTCGACGACAGCGGCCGGTTGAGCCTGTTCGTGGCCAACGACACGACCGCGAATTTCTTCTTTCAGAATCGCGTCCCAAGCCCACGGGTTACAACCCGTGGGCTTCAAGACGGGCCGCTGTTCGAAGAGCAGGCGTTGCTTTCGGGGCTGGCCCTCGACGGGCACGGGCATGCCCAGGCCTGCATGGGGATCGCCGTCGACGACGCCGACGGCGACGGCCGTCTCGATCTGTTCGTCACCAATTTCTACGGCGAGTCCAACGTGCTGTATTTCCAGCCGGCGGCGGGGATGTTTTCGGACGAGACCGCCGCGTCCGGCCTGCGCGAGCCGAGCCATTTCTCGCTCGGCTTCGGCACGCAGTTTCTCGACGCTGATCTCGACGGCTGGCCCGATCTGATCGTGACGAACGGGCACATCAACGATTTCACGGCGTCCGGCACCCCGTATCAGATGCGTCCGCAGTTCTTTCGCAACAGAGGACGCGGGAAATTCGCGGAAGTCGCGGCCGACGAACTCGGGCCATACTTTCAGCACAAATACCTGGGCAGAGCGCTGGCGCGGCTCGACTGGAACCGCGACGGGCTGGACGACGCCTGCGTGACGCACGTCGACGCGCCCGTGGCCCTGTTGACCAATCGCACGAGCGGCGGCGGTCACTCGCTGCGGCTTCGCTTTTCCGCCAGGCAATCGGCGCGCGACGCCATTGGAACCACGGTGCGCATTGCCAACGGGGGCCGCGAAGCCGTGCGACAACTGACGGCCGGCGGCGGCTTCGAGGCCGCCAACCAGCCGCAGTTGACGATCGGGCTGGGCGACGAGCCGCAGGCGGAGCGGGTGATCGTTCGCTGGCCGTCGGGAACCGAGCAGGAGTTTCACGACCTGGCAGCGGGCGCGGAATGGCTTGTGATCGAAGGGGACGCCCGCCCCTGGCGGTTGCCCCGTTGATCGCTGCCGGCATCGTGCGGCGCGGGATGGGGGAAGCGACGTCAGCAATGGGTGTCATGCTGGCTTTCAGTCGTGCTCCCGCCGGGGCAGGCCCGGGGGAGAGCCGTTTTTCACCAAACTGTCGAACGCGCAGCCCTGCAGAGTTTGCGTTTCAACTTGACGCCGAGGGCGACTGACAACATGATGGAGGTAATTCCGTTTCCCCTTCCTCGCTTCTTCCTTTCATAGGGGTGCTGCCATGCGATCGCCAAACCGTCGCGGATTCACGCTCATCGAACTACTGGTGGTGATCGCGATCATCGCGATTCTGATCGCGCTGTTGCTGCCGGCGGTCCAGCAGGCCCGCGAAGCGGCCCGCCGCTCGTCGTGCAAGAACAATCTGAAGCAGATCGGGCTGGCGCTGCACAACTATCACGAGGTCTACGGCACGTTTCCACTCGGTTCCTACCGCTCTCAGGTCGGAGGCTGGGGACCCTCGTGGTATGTGGGCCTCCTGCCGTACATCGATCAGCAGAACATTTTCACTCGGTTCGACTTCCACGGCGCCAGCCCCGGCTGGACGCACCAGAACGTCAACAATCGGAACCTGGTCAACGGCATCGTGATCCCGGTGATGCTGTGTCCGTCCAGCCCCTTGCCGGCACTGCACGATGCCGGAGCCTCCATGGTGACCATGGCCCATTACGTCGGGATTACCGGAGCCATGGATGGCCCGCGACCGGATTTTGTGGAGACTCGTCAGCGAAACTGCTGCAGTTGCTGTGACAATGCATGGAGTGGCGTGATCTCGTTCGGGGGGATGTTGCTTCCTAACGAAACCAAAGGGTTGAAAGATGCCACCGACGGCCCGTCGAACGTGATGATGGTGGCGGAAGGCTCCAACTGGGGGATCGATAACAGTGGGGCGAAGCGGCGGATGGACCACAGCTATCCGCATGGCTGGCTGATGGGAACCTCGAGCGCAGGCACCGGCACGGGCTACTGGGGAGAGCGGCCCTTCAATCTCATGACCGTCCGCTATGCGCCCGGGGACAATCGCTGGAATCTGCCCGGCGTCGCTCAAAACAAGGGTTCGAACAACCACTTGATCTCAGCGCACGTCGGCGGAATTCACGCGCTGATGGGTGACGGCCGCGTGCTGTTCCTCAGCAACAACATCCACATGGTCACGCTCAAGCGTCTGGCGACGCGTGACGATGGCGGCGTCGTCGGCGAGTATTGATCCGGCCCTTCCTTCCAGACGGACCTCTCTCATGGCTGCGCTGCGAGTCGGGCGGGCTGCCTCCAATCTGTTGACGCGGACGTGCGTCGTCTCCACCCTCGCGCTACTGGCGTTCGGGTGTGGCGAGGCGGAGGAGTCGCGCTACAGCGGCCCCGGCGGAACCGTGACGGGAAAAGTGACCTACAAGGGCGAGACGGTCCAGCCCGGCTCGACCGTCTCTTTTATCAACGACAGCGGCCTCGCCGCGTCGGGCACCGTCGTCACCGGCGGAACCTACACCTTGTCCACAAGCGAAGGCAATCAAATTCCCGTCGGCACATATAAAGCGTCCGTCGTTCCCCCGCCGCAGAAAGAACTCACGCCCGAAGAGGCGATGCAGCAGGCGATGAAGAGCCAGGGGCCAGGGGCACAGCCGCCTGAAACGGCTGGTGGGATCCCCGTCAAATTCGCCAACCCCGAAACCAGCGGCCTGCTGTACGAGGTGAAGGAAGGCGAGAACACGATCAACATCGAGATTCCCGCCGGCTCTTGAGTGCCGGCAGCATGATGGCCGAGCAGATTCGCGAAGCGCCGCCGGTTGAGCACAGGCCGACGTTGACTCGACCGGCGCCCGCTGTCGCCCCGCCCCACGCCATCATCCATCCCGTGGTCGACGCGCTGTGCTGCGGCGGGCTGTCGATCGTGGTGATCGGCGGTATTCTGGCCGCCGGCCTGTGGCTGCGACTGCCCCTCCAGGGGCCGGTCGACTTCCGGCAGATCGTCCTGCTTTCGGCGGCGATCAATTGGCCGCACTTCATGGCCTCGTACCGGCTGTTGTATGGCTCGCCGACGATGGTCCGCCGCTATCCGCTGGCGTCGCTGTACGTGCCGGTGCTGCTCGTGTGCGCGACGGCCGTGGGGCTTTCGCAGGCGGTGCAGGCGACGGCATCGCCGGTCGTCGAGGGACTCTCGATGCTGGCCGCGGTGCTGCTCGCCTGGCATTACACGGGCCAGGCCTGGGGTATGACGGCGTCGTTTGCGTGGCTGAAGGGGCTGCGGTTCGAACCCGCAGAACGGCGGAGGATCCGACTCGGCCTCTACGTCCTCCTGGTCTGGCATGTGCTCTGGGCGGTGATGCACGCCGGGATTACCCGGGAGTTGGGCTGGCACGAGCACGTGGACCTGGCCTATCTCACCGTCGGTCTGACCGCACTGCTGACGCTGCCAGTGGGTCTGGCCGGTTTCCTCGGGCTTTGGAAGCGCACCGGGATCGCGCCGCCGCTTTGCGCAGTCCTGCCGTGGGCGGCGATTTACCTGTGGTACGTGCTGATCTTCGTCTACCCCGCCTTGTTCATCGCGTTGCAGCTCTTTCATGCGCTGCAGTACATCATCTTCCCGCTGCGGGTCGAGATGAACCGCCATGCCGCTGCAACAGGCGGCCATGGGCATCCGGTCCGCCATGCGCTCGTCTATTACGCAGCGCTCGTGGGGGTGGGTCTGGCGGTGTACCTGCTGCCGGAACTCTTGCTGCGGCGCTGGGACCTGAGCGCGGTGCTGCTGGCACTTGTGGCGGCGAGCGTGTCGATTCATCACTACTTCATCGACGGCGCCGTCTGGAAGCTCCGCAATCCGCACGTCCGCCGCGACCTGTTCGCCCATATCAGCACCGGTTGAGTCGGCTCAGTCAGGGTCCGAAGACGCTCGCCAGCGGGCCGCTTCCTGCGGCTGACCGGCCGCGGTGTACAGAGAGGCCAGCCGCTGCCGGAGTTCGTTGTTCTCCGGCTCCCGCTGGATGCGCTCGCGCAGGGGAAGAATCGCCAGCGTGAGTTCGACCAGCCGGCGGCTTTCTTCGAGGTGACGCCGTGCGTCGTCCAGCCTCCGCGAGCGCAGATACACCTGCCCCAGCTTGTGGTGCGCCTCTTTGTTGTAGGGCGAGAGCTCGACCAGACGACTCAAATCCTCCTCCGCCCGGTCCAGATCTCCCGCGTCGAGCCACAGCGTTCCCCGCACCAGCAGCGCCTCGGCCGATGACGGTTGCTCGCGGAGCACTTCGGACACCGTCTCGAGGGCCGCGGCCTGGTCGCCTTCGAGTCGCAGGAGCCAGGCCTGCCGCACGCGGTTCCGGGCGGAGAGGGTCTCACTCTCCAGGAGCTCGTTGAGGATCTCGCGGGCGGCGGCGATTTCGCCCTCATCGATTAACAGGCCCAGGAGCTCGCCGCGGATGAGCGCGGCCTCGCGGGCGTCGGGGCCGCGCCGCAGGGCCTCGCGATAGGCGTCGATCGCCGCCCGCGTCTCGCGGCGCTCCTGCAGGATATTCGCCGCCACGCGCCAGCCGAACGGATCTTCCGGTTCGAGCTGTTGCAGGCGGCGGGCCAGCCGCAGCGCGTCGTCTTCGCGGCCGGCGCGGTACCGCAGCGGGACGAGCAGCCGCAGCACTTCGGCCTCGCGATTCCCCGATTGCATCGCGGCCTCGAGGGACATGACCGCCAGCAGCGGCACGCCCGCGCGATCGGCGTCGCGGGCCAGCGCGACCAGTTCCTCCGCGCCTAGCTGAGACGGCTCCTCGATCAAACTGAAGCAGCCCAGCGCTTCATCCCACCGGCCGAGACGGCCCAAGACGCGCGTCCACAGCAACTGCGCCTCGGGATAATCTCCGCCAGCCGCAGCGACGCTTTCTTCGAGCAGCACGGCGGCGCGGGCCGGCTCGGACTCGTGAATCTCGCGCGCCTCTTCGTACAGCCGCCGCGAGGCCCCTCCGCCGAAAAACCACACGCCGCCCAGCACCGCCGCGGTCGCAAGGGCGGCCAGCACAAGCACACGCAGCGCTCGGCGCGGCCGCTCGCGCGGCGGCGCCGGCCGTTTGGAGGCACGGCTCACGGGAGGGCTTCCCCACGCCCTTGCACCAGCACGTGCGTCTGGCGAAGGGCCAGCGGACCGAACTCTTCGAGTAGCCCGGCAGGCCAGCGGACGGTGACAACGGAGGCCTCGCCCTCTGCCGGCAGCAGAATCCGTGAATCGAAGTGCGAAAGGTAGCCCGCGCCTGACGTGACGAAGCGAACAACCTCGCGGCCGTCGAAATCGACCGTCACCGCCGCGCCGACGGCGTCACGGGCCGAAGCGGTGCCGATGAGCCGCACGCGGAGCCAGTTACGCGCGGTGTGGCGGTTTCGCAGGAAAGTGACCGGCTCGTTCTGGCGGACGACGACGAGGTCCGGTGCGCCGTCGTCGTCGAGATCGCCTACCGCCACCCCGCGTGCGGGATGCGAGGCGGCGAACCAGGGGCCGCCGCGTTCGCTCACGTCGTCGAAGCGTTTGCCGCCCGCATTGCGAAAGAGCAGCGCCGGCTGCTCGTAGCTCGTGCGTCCTCCGCCGTAATAAACGTGTCCGTTGACCACGAACAGGTCGAGCCGGCCGTCGAGATCGAAGTCGGCCAGTCCGGTCCCGAAGCCGACCAGCGGCCGCGCCCGACCGGTGAGGCCGGCCGCGACCGTCGCATGCGTGAACAGTTCGCTGCTTTCGCTGAGATACAGCGAATTGTCTTCCATCTCGAAATTGGTGACGAATAAGTCGCCGTCGCCGTCATCGTCCACGTCGCCGAACTCGACGCCCATGCTGCCCTCGGGCGAGCCGAACTCGCTCACCGCCGCGCCCGCCAGCAGCGCCCCTTCCCTCATCTGCCAATCCGGGCCGCCCCAGTAGAGATCGTTCGCCACCGTGTCGTTGGCCACGTAAAAGTCGATCCAGCCGTCGGCGTTGAAATCGCCGGCGAGAACGCCCAGGCCGCGGCCGTCGTCGCTCACGCCGGCTGGCTCCGTCATCTCCTCAAAGCGGCCGTCGCCCAGGTTGCGGAACAGCCGGTCCTGCGCGGGCGGATAATTCTGGGGAGGACAGACGTCCCGTACGCCGCCTGTCAGGCACGGCCGATTGTGCTTCAGGTTCCAGGTGAGATACGCGGCGACGAACACATCGGTCAGGCCATCGCGATCCACGTCCCCCCAGGCGGCCGCCGTGCTCCAGCTTTCGCCGTCCAGCCCGGCCTCGCCGGCGACTTCTGTGAACGAGCCGTCGCCCTGGTTGCGATACAGGCGATTGCGACCGTAAGCGGTGATGAGCAGATCGGCGAAACCGTCGCTGTTGAAATCGGCGACGGAGCAGGCGTGCGAATAATCTCCGGGAGCCTCCAGTCCTGCCGCGGCGGTTACGTCGTTGAAGTGCCAGTCGCCTGCGTTCCGCAGGAGCACGGGTGCGCGGCCTTTGGCGCGCTCGCTGGAAATCGTTCCTCCGCCGGCGACCGCCACGTCGCCGTCGCCATCGCCGTCATAGTCGAAGACAGCCGCACCGCCACCGACGGTTTCGAGGATCGTAAACTGCCCGCCTTCACGGCCGTTGCGGTAGCTGAAGTCGACGCCCGTGCGGGCCGTTACGTCTTCGAACCAATCCCCCTGTCGCGCGGGGGCAGCCGGCTCGTCGCCCACCGCCGGAGCACACCCGCTGCAGTTTGCGCGGGCGTGATCGCCGACATCCGGCGCCGGCGTTGACTCGTCGCCATGGCAGCCCATCGCAACAGACAGACTCAAGGCGACGAAGAGCGCCGCAGGCGCTGGTCTGGATCGGCGAACTGTGCTGATCAAAATAGATCGGACGAGC
>JAHWKJ010000280.1 GCA_019347905.1 Planctomycetota bacterium | reverse complement strand
CTTGCGGGCTTATGGCTACATCGCCACGACCACGCTGGAGGCCGGCAAGCTGGGCACCAGCGATGCGGAGCAAATTGCATTCGCTGCAAGTCGCGGGTGGGCTATCCTCACGCACAATCGCGTCCACTTCGAGCGACTCGCCCAAGAATACTTCACATCCGGCCAAGAACATGCGGGGATCATCATCGCCGTCCGGCGGCCGCCGCATGAGATCGTGCAGCGCTTGCTCCAGATCCTGGATCAAGTGACCGCAGACGAGATGGACAATCAGATTCGCTACATCTGACCAATGGAACGTACTGCGACGCTCACGCACTCGTCAGCGGGTGGCGGCGGTCGCGTAAGGGGATTGGCAGTCGGCGGCCTTCGGTGAGGTGGGAGGCGTAAACGCCCTGCACCATCTCGGTGATGTAGAGGGCGTTTTTGCCGCTGGTGAACGGGTCGCGGTTTTCTTCGATGGCGGCGATCAGGTCGGCGGCGAGGGTGCGGTTGCCGACGGGGATCCATTCTCGCCGCACGTCGCGGGGCTGGTGCTCGGGGGTGAAGTGCCAGTCTTCGATCCATTGCTTCTCCCACGTGAGGTCGTCGCGGTCGGGCTGCACGACGGGCGACGCGTAGACGTACACGTCGCCCGGCGGCCAGAAGCAGAGTTGAGCTTGTTCGCATTCGAGCCTGAGGCCGTAGAGGTTCTCGGGCGGCGTCTGGCCGGCGCGGTGCAGGTTCGCGGTCGAGTCGTAGAAGGCGCGGACGCCGCGGTCGAAGCCGAACGTCGCGGCGATCGAATTGCCGGCGATGGGGCCGACGGGTTCCGTTCCTTCGCGGGCGTCCTCGCGGGTGGCGTCGCGGTCGCCGACGGCGATGTGTGCGGCGGCCCAACGCGGCGGGCCGGCCAGGGCGATCAGCATGTCGAACAGATGGGTGCCGTGCACGATCAGCTCTTCGCCGCCGCCGCGGGCGTCATCCTTGGGCCGCGCCCAAACCCGCAGCAGCCGGCCGTACTTCTGCGCGCGGACGTCGCGGATCGCCTGCCGGATGGGCGGGGTTGCGCGCCACTGGTGCGCGACGGCGACCTTCACGCCTCCCTGAGTGCAGGCGGCGAGGATGCGGTCGGCGTCTGCGAGCGTGCCGGCGAGCGGCTTCTCACAATAGATGTGGCAGCCGGCCGCCGCGGCCGCTTCGACCATCGGCACGCGCTCGGTGACCCAGCGGGGACCGATGCACACGATGTCCGGCCGCTCGCGCTTGAGCAGGGCGCGGTAGTCGACGTAGAGCTTCTCGACGCCGAGCCGTTTGCCGGCGGCGGCGAGGCCCACGGGGTCGTCGTCGGCGACGGCGACGATCTTTGCGCGTGCGACGCCCTGAAACGCGGTGTCGAGACCGTGTCCGTAGCCGCCCTTGCGGGTGGAGCCGATGACGGCGACGCGGTAGATGGGCTTCATGAATGCGATGCTCCGGGCAGGTGGCAGGGCGCGGGCATCATCACGCGCGAAGCCCACGGGTTGCAACCCGTGGGGTTGCGGGGGCCGGCTGAAGCCGGCCACGACGAACGCCGCGGCTTGATTGCCCAGCGCCGACGGGCACCGTTAGACTTCAACCCCCGGGGATTCCCCCGGAGGCAAGCTTTCGGAGACGTACTGAATGCGTTTTTTGCTGATCCTGACCGCGATGGCCGCCTTGGTTTCGTCGTCGGCCGTTCGTGCTGAAGACGCCAAGCCGCCACAGGAGTTTGCACATCCCGTGGTGCCGGCATTTGAGCGGTTGACGGCGGCGCGGGCGCTGGAGCCGGTGGCGGGCGGGCGGCTCCTGCTGGGCGAGCTGGGGTGTGTGGCGTGTCATCGGGCAGGGGAATCGGCCCCCAGCGGCTGGATCGATCGTAAGCAGGCGCCGGTGCTCGACTCCGTCGGCCGTCGCGTACGAGTCGAGCATCTGCGCGCGTTTCTGGCCGATCCCCAGGGCGTGAAGCCGGGGACGACGATGCCGAATCTGTTCGCCGCGCTGCCGGCCGACGAACGGAACCGCCGCGTCGAGGCCCTGGTGCACTTTCTCGCGACGACCGGCAACACGATCGAGCAGGCCTTCGACCGGAAGCAGATTCCCGCCGGCCAGAAGCTGTTTCACGAGGTGGGCTGTACGGCGTGCCATGCGCCACAGGTGGGCGAGCCGCTGCGGGCGAGCGTTTCGGTGCCGCTGGGGAACGTGGCGGAGAAGTACACCGTCGGCGGGCTGACGGAGTTTCTGAAGGACCCCCTGGCGGTGCGGCCGTCGGGACGCATGCCGGGGCCGGTGCTTACCGATGATGAAATTCGCGATGTGGTCGCGTACCTGTTTCGCGACCGCGAGGAGCTGGCGGAGCTGGGGCGGGCCGATCTGCCGAAGATTTCCTATCGCTACTACGAAGGCTCGTGGCAGCAGCTTCCGGACTTTTCGAAGCTGGAGCCGAAGGCGCAGGGGCTGGGGGCGGCGCTGGACGTGAACCTCGCGCGGCGGTCGAACAACTTTGGCCTCTTGTTCGAAGGGTGGTTCCATGTCGAGCATGCCGGCGAATACAGTTTCGATTTGCGCAGCGACGACGGCAGCAAGCTGTTCATCGACGACAAGCTGGTCGTGAACAACGATGGGATTCACGCTCCGGAGACAAAGTCGGGCCGCGCGAAGCTGGAGCAGGGCATTCACCGGATGGTCGCGGAGGTGTTCAATCTCGGCGGCGGAGTGGAGCTGGAGGTGACGATCGCCGGGCCGGGTCTGCGGCCGCAGCCGCTGGCGACGCTTTTGGCCTCGTCGAAAGAGAAGCTGCTCGAGCGGCTGTCGAAGAAGCCCGACGATTCGAACGACGCGCCAAAGGACGAGCCGGGCGTCTTCCGGCTCGATCCGGCCATGGCGCAGGAAGGCCGAAAGCTGTTCTCAAGCGTAGGTTGCGCGGCGTGCCACGAGCTGAAGGAGAACGGTCAGCCAATCCCGAACGAGCCGCAGCAATCCGCAACCGAACTCGCGCAGCTCGGCCACGAAGGCGGCTGTTTGAGCGAAGCTCCTGCATTTGGGCTGCCGCACTATATCCTCAGCGACTCACAGCGCACGGCGCTTTCGGCCGCGCTGGCGACGGCCGAGCCCATCCCCGCGGATGCGCCGACGCCGGACGAGTCGATCCGCCTGACGATGACGCGGTTGAGCTGCATCGCCTGCCACACGCGCGGCGAGCTGGGCGGCGTCGAGCAGGCCCGCAATGCGCTGTTTCACACGACGCAGCAGGAAATGGGCGACGAAGGCCGCATTCCGCCGCACCTGAACGGCGTGGGGGCGAAGCTCACAGACGAGTGGCTGAAGAACATCGCCTCGAATGGCTCGACCGACCGCCCATACATGCTCACGCGGATGCCGAAGTTCGGTCTCAAGAACGTGCAGGCGTTCGTGACGGCCGTGCAGGCGATCGACAGCGTCGAGCCGGTCGAGCCTGCCAAATTCGAAATGACGGACGCCCGCGTGAAAGCGATCGGCCGCGAGATGGCCGGCGACCGCGTGTTCGGCTGCGTCAAGTGCCACAACTTCCGCGAGCACAAGGCGACCGGCGTGCAGTCGATCGACATGACGATCATGACGCGCCGGCTGCGGCGCGACTGGTTCCACCGCTACATGCTGAATCCGCAGGCGTACCGCCCCGGCACACGGATGCCCGCCGCCTGGCCGCAGGGCCGCAGCACGCTGCGCGACGTGCTCGATGGCGACGCGCGGGCACAGGTCGAGGCGCTGTGGATGTACCTCAGCGATGGGCCGGAAGCCGGCATTCCGTATGGGCTGTTGCGGGAGGCGATCGAACTGGCCGCCAGGGACGAAGCGGTGATGTACCGCAACTTCATTCGCGGGGTCGGGCCGCGGGCGATTGGCGTCGGCTATCCCGAAGGGGCGAACCTGGCGTTCGATGCGGGCGAGATGCGGCTGGCGCTCATCTGGCAGGGGGCGTTCATCGACGCCTCGATGCACTGGCTCGGCCGCGGGCAGGGCTTCCAGCGGCCGCTGGGAGACGTGGTGCTCGCGCTGCCGGACGGGCCGTCCTTCGCGCGGCTGCAATCGGTCGACGCCCCGTGGCCGACGAAGCCCGCCGCCGAACTGGGCTACGACTTCGAGGGCTATCGCCTGTCGAAGGACCGCCGCCCGACGTTCCAGTACGAACTGGGCGACACAGAGATCGAGGACTTTCCCACCGGCGTGGCGGGCGAGAAGTTCCCTTCGATCCGCCGCACGTTGACAGTGAAGGCCGCAGCCGCCGACACTGCGGAAGGCGCGATCTTCTACCGGGCCGCCGCGGCCGCAAAGATCGAGCCGCTGGAAGAGGGCCTGTGGCAGGTGGGCGAGAACCTGAAGGTGCGCTTGAAGACGGACGCGGCTCCGGTGCTGCAAAAGATCGGCGACCGCATGGAACTCCGCGTGCCGCTGCCCGACGGACGGGAGTCGGTGATCGTCCAGGACTACCTCTGGTGAGCCATGCAGATCATCCCGGCGATCGATATTCGCGGCGGTCGCTGTGTGCGGCTGGTGCAGGGGGATTACGAGCGGGAGACCGTATTCGCCGAGGATCCGGTGTCGATGGCCCGCCGCTGGGTCGATGAAGGGGCGCGGCGGCTGCATCTGGTCGATCTGGACGGCGCCCGCGAGGGTCGGCCGGTCAATGCCGACGTGGTGCAGCGGATCGTGGGGTCCGTCGGCGTGCCCTGCCAGTTCGGCGGCGGCCTGCGGGACGATGCCTCGCTGGCCGTGATGCTGGAACAGGCGGGGGTCGAGCGGGCGATCGTGGGCACGCAGGCTCTCAAGCAACCCGAGTGGTTCCGCGACGCCGTCGCTCGCTGGCCCGGCCGCATCGTGCTGGGGCTGGACGCCCGCGACTCGCGCGTGGCCACCGACGGCTGGCTCGACGTCTCGCAGGTGCCGGCGCTGGAGCTGGCGAAGAGCTACGCGCGACTGCCGCTGGCGGCGATCATCTACACGAACATCGCCAACGACGGCATGCTGGCCGGCGTCGACGATTCGACATTCGGCGATCTGGAAGCGCTCGCCGAGTTGGGGCTGCCGGTGCTGGCCTCGGGCGGTGTGACATCGGTGGACGACGTGGCCCGGCTGGCGGAGATCCACCGCCGGCAGCCGCGTCTGGCCGGCGCGATCGTCGGCCGCGCGCTGTACGAGGGCACGCTCAAGCTCGCCGATGCGCTGGCCGCGTCAACTGGTTTCAGGCCGAGTCAATCGTGATCGAACTTCCCTATTCACTGGTGATCGAGGCGACGGCTGATCCAAGCTATTTCGGCTATTACTCAACCGAATTAGAAGGCTTCACCGGCGTCGGCCACTCGATCGAAGACTGCCTCTATAAAGCGAAGTGGGGCATGGCTGAGCACGTCGAACTGCTCCAGCAGCAGGGGCTGCCCGTTCCGCCTGCCAACTCTGACCCGACTATCACAGTCGAGAATGAGAAGCAGGCTTCGCCGGCATGAGACGAGCTCCGGACACGGATCCCTGCCCGCACTCCAGCCGCCACCGTACGAGTTGGGGAAGATGACTTCTCGTGTCGGCCCCACGGACGCTTGCCTCGCCGACAAACGCTGTCCACACTGGCACGCTTATGGGCGTCTACCTGGGCATCGATATCGGCACGAGCGGCACCAAAACGCTGGCGATGCGCGAGGACGGCGCGATCCTCGCCAGCGCCACCCGCGAGTATCCGCTCTCCAGTCCGCGGCCCGGCTGGTCGGAGCAGGATCCGGAGCACTGGTGGCAGGCCACGAAGGACAGCGTCCGCCGCGTGCTGAAGGGCGGCCGTTTGAAACCCGCAGATGTCGCCGGCATCGGCCTCAGCGGACAGATGCACGGCAGCGTGTTTCTCGACAAGAGGCATGAGGTCGTCCGCCCGGCGCTGTTGTGGAACGACCAGCGCACCGGCGACGAGTGCGCCGAGATCGAACAGCGGGCCGGCGGCCGCCAGGCGCTCATTGGCATGGTCGCGAATCCGGCACTGACGGGCTTTACGGCCCCGAAGATCCTCTGGCTTCGCAAGCACGAGCCGCGGAACTTCGACCGCACGGTGAAGGTGCTGTTGCCGAAAGACTACGTCCGCTTCCGGCTGACCGGCGAGTTTGCGACGGAAGTCAGCGACGCCTCGGGCACGCTGCTCCTGGACGTCGCCCGGCGCCGCTGGTGTGGACCGCTGCTCGAGAAACTGGAGCTGAATGCGTCGCTGCTGCCCGAGGTGTTCGAATCGGAGGAAGTCAGCGGGCGGCTGACGGCCGGAGCCGCGAAAGAGCTGGGGCTGGCGAGCGGCGTGCCGGTGGTGGGCGGCGGGGGCGATCAGGCCGCGGGCGCCGTCGGCAACGGCATCGTGAAGCGGGGCGTGATCTCGGCGACCTTGGGCACGAGCGGTGTCGTCTTCGCCCATAGCGACGCCCTCGAAACCGATCCGCAGGGCCGCGTGCACACGTTCTGCCACGCCGTGCGGGGCAAATGGCACGTGATGGGCGTCGTGCTTTCGGCCGGCGGCAGCCTGCAGTGGTATCGGAATCAATTCGCGTCGCAGGAAGTGGCCCAGGCGAAGCGGAAGAAGGTCGATCCGTACGAACTGCTCACCGCGCAGGCGGCCGAGGCGCCGCCCGGCTGCGAGGGGTTGTACTTTCTGCCGTACCTCACCGGCGAGCGCACGCCGCACGCGGACCCGCACGCCCGCGGCGCGTGGATCGGCCTCAGTCTGCGTCACCGCCAGCCGCACCTCGTGCGCAGCGTGATGGAAGGCGCGACCTACGCCATGCGCGACTGCCTCGAGATCATCGAGGGCATGAACATCCCGGTGCGGGAAATCCGGGTTTCCGGCGGAGGGGCGCGCAGCGGGTTCTGGCGGCAGATGCAGGCCGACATCTACGGCCGCAAGGTGGTGACGACGGCCGCCGAAGAAGGTCCGGCCTACGGCGTGGCATTGCTGGCCGCCGCCGGCACCGGGGCTTACAAGAACGTGGTCGAAGCCTGCACGGCGACGATCGAGCTGGGAACCGGGGCTTCGCCCGATGCAAAGGCGAAACGGATCTACAACCGGGCCTACCCGCTGTACGGCCGATTGTATCGCTCGCTGAAGGAGGATTTCCGCGCCATCGCCGACGTCGTCTCGGGTTCGTAGCGGTTGGGCCGCGGGTCGGGGGAATGTTCGCTTCTCAACCGCTGGACGTGTGGATTGAAATCCACACTACGGGCCGTGCGGCTGCCGGAGTTTGCAGGCGCACCGGCCGGCGCTGTATCGTAAGCGTCCCGGTCTGTGCGACTGTCGATTTCAGCGTTTCCGCGACTGCTGGGCCGTCTTTTGAGGAAGCTTTCATGCCGCTGACAGCCTTCTCGCCGTGTTTTCTCCTGGTCGCACTGTCGGCTGCGTCGGGCCAGCCGGCCGATGAAGCGTACTGGGCGCGCTGGCGCGGGCCGCAGCACAACGGCCATGCTTCCGGAGAAGGGCTGCCGACGACCTGGAACGCGGATTCCATCATCTGGAAGACCGATCTGCCGGGGCAGGGCCAGGCGTCGCCCATCACGTGGGGCGACCGCATCTTCCTCACATCGGCCCTCGAAGACGGCCGGCAGCGGGTGGTGTTTGCCGTCGATCGCAACGACGGCCGCATCCTCTGGCAGAAGATCGTCTGGCAGGGAGAGCCGGAGCCGACGCACGTGATGAACGGCTGGGCCTCCGCCTCCTGCACGACCGACGGCGAGCGGGTGTACGCCTTCTTCGGCCGCGGCGGCGGGTTGTTCTGCCTCTCCGTCGACGGCGAAGTGTTGTGGTCGCATCATCTGGGCGACTTCGAAGGCCCGTGGGGCACGGCCGCGTGTCCGGTGCTGGCCGGCGATTTCGTCGTGCAGAATTGCGACGCCGACCGCGACGCGCGGATTGTGGCCTTTGACAAGAAGACCGGCGAGCCGGCGTGGGAGACCAAGCGGCCGGACCACCGCGGCTGGAGCACGCCCATCCTCGTGAATGTCGCCGGCCGCGAAGAACTCGTCGTCAACGGCCATGACGGCCCCCGCGCCTACGACCCCGCGAACGGTCGCGAGTTGTGGCACGTCAAGAGCTTCAACGGCCGCGGCTCGCCCACCGTCACGCCCTGGGAAGACCTGCTGCTGGTGATCAACGGCCTGCGCGGCGACGTGTACGCCGTGCGGCCGGGCGGCGACGGCAGCGTC
>JAHWKJ010000279.1 GCA_019347905.1 Planctomycetota bacterium | reverse complement strand
TTCCGATCTTTCGGTGCCCAGCTCGTGGGCGCCCAGCGAGTGCGTGATGCCCCGCAGGATGCAGAACTTGTCGGCGACCTGGGCCAGCTTCGGCAGGTGCTCGCTGATCTCGATCCCGCTGACATTGGTGGGGATGGGATCGAACTCGCCGCGGTACTCGGCGGGCGCGTTCGGCTTGAGGTCGAACGTGTCCATGTGGGTGGGGCCGCCCTGCAGGTTGATGAAGATGGCGGCCTTGGCCTTCGCCTTCGGATCGACCGAGCCGGCGTGGGCCATCTTCAGGTAGCTGCCCAGCGTCAGCCCGGCGGTGCCGAGCGCACCGACCTTCACGAAATCGCGGCGCGAAATGCCGTCGCAGTAGGAGTGGGTGGCCATCAGGTGGGGGTTCCTTGAGTGGGGGAGGGAATGTATCCGTGTTTGTAGTGACCGCCTTCAGGCGGTCGAGTGTCGGCTTGAAATCCTGTCGGGTCTCTTAGGCCGGATGAATCCGGCCACTACAAACGGTTAATGATTGACGATGAACTCCTTCGTGTTGAGCAAGGCCCATAACAGGCCGCGGATGCCGTTGACGGTGTCGTCGGCTTCCTCGACGTAGCCGCGGGCGAGGTCCAGTTCGTGCTCTTCGGGATACCGGCTCAGCGTCCGCAGGTAGGCCCGCGCGATCAGCCGGTCGGTGTCCATCGACTCCACTTTCTCGGCGTCGGCCTGTGCGGCCGGAGTTTCGTTGGGCCTGCTGTCGCCGCCGGCCAGCCGGCGCTGAAGTTGCGCCATCTGCTGTTGCAGCTTGCGGACTTGGTCTTTGTCGTCGTCCTTGCGGGCCTTCTGCAACTGCCCGCGCAGTTCGCGCAGCGCCCGCTGCAGCCGCGCGTTTTCGCGGCCGTTGTCGGCCTGTGGGGGCGATGCGGTGGGAGTAAATCGCACGCCGAGTTCCTTGGCGACGTCGGCCAGCCAGCCGTCGCGGCGCTCGTCGATCATGGCCAGCAGCTCGTTGTCGTTCCGCAGAAAGACGGTCTGCAACAGGCTGGCCTCGCTGGAGCGGTCGCAGTCGCAGTTGCTCTCGCGGATGCTGCGGCCGAAGATTTCCAGAGCGTAGCCGGGGCCGCGCTGGTTTCGGCGGCCGGCGCCGGGAATGGCGATCGCCCGGCCTTCGAGGTCTTTGTGCATGGCCGCGAACTTCTCGTCCGACACCGTGGCCGCCACGATCGCGTCGTAGGCGACTTCGGCCGGCAGACGCCGTGGGATCGCGCGGGCGAAGTTTTGCTCGTCGAGTTTGTTCGTCTCGTTGGGACGCCAGCTCAACTGGTAGGTGCGGCTGCCCACGATGGTGCGATGCACCCACTTCATGTCGTAGCCGCTCTCGATAAAGCCCTCGGCCAGATAATCCAGCAGCGCCCGATTGGAAGGCGGATTGGCGAGGCTGAGGTCGTCCGGCGGCTCGACGACGCCCACATTGAAGTAGGAGGCCCAGACGCGGTTGACAAACGCCTTGGCAAAATAGGGGTTGTCCTTGCGGCGGAGCCAGTCCATCAGCGGCTCGCGGGCGTCCTTGATCTTCGAGAGGTCGACGACTTCCGCCCCCAGCAGCTTGGTGCCCGAGGGGCCGCTGTTCTCCTGCTGCTCGAGGCGCTCCAGCCGCGTCTTGGCGCGGTCGAGTTGCTGCTGGAGTCCCTTGGCCTGTTCGTCTTTGCCGTCCTTCTTGAGCTCCGCGATTCGGGTCTCAAGATCGCGGATCTGCCGCTGCACCTGTCGGAGGGCGCCGTTGTTGCCGCGGCGTCCGCGTGAGGCCGTCGCGTACACTTCCTGGAACGGCACGACCTTGCCTTCACGCAGGAGAGCCGGCAGCGAGTTGCGCAGCTCGTTGCCGCGCTTGCCTTCGAGGTCGAGTTGCTCCAGCATCGCGTTGTATTCATCGCGGTCGCGGGTGCCGAAGGTCGTGCTCGCGAAGAAGCCGGTGAACTGCTTGAAATCGTCCTGCGTCCACTGGTCGAAGGGATGCTTGTGGCACTGGGCGCACTGGATGCGGATACCCAGGAAGGTGTAGGCGAAGCCGATGACCCGCTCGTCCGGCTGGCGGAAGGTGCGGCGGGCCCAGAAGTGCGGCATCGATTCGCGATCGGCGAACGAGCCTTCCGGCTTCGGCCGGTACAGGTCGCTCATCGACTTGCAGTATTCTTCGTAGCTTTCGCCCTCGTTGCGGCTGTTCGCGACGACGATGCCCTCGACGAGCTCGTCGTAGGGAGTATTCCCGGCCACCCGCTTGTAGATCCAGTCGTACCAGTCCTTACTGGCCTGCGTGCGGACGGGCGTGACATTGTTGAGCGCGTCGTCGTTGTTGCCGGTGAAGTCGCACAGCCGAGTGGTCCACCAGGCGGCGTACGTCGGCCGCTCCAAAAGCTCGTCGATCTTGCGGGCGCGCTTGTCGGGCGAGGCGTCGGCGAGAAAGGTCTCGACTTCCTCGGGCGTGGGCAGCGTGCCGGTCACGTCCAGGCTCACGCGACGGAGGAACTCGGCGTCGGTCGAAAGCTCCGACTGCACGACACCCAGCTTGCGCAGCTTGTCGAGCACCAGCTCGTCGACTTTTGTGGGAGCGGGCGTCTTGGGATACTTCGGCCCCACCAGGCCGGAGACCGGGCGGATGACCGGAATCGGCACCACCCCGTTGTCGTAGAACACCACCACGTGCGTGTCGCCCGGCTCGACGGCGGTCACGCGGCCGGCGCTGTCGATGGCGGCGACCTGCTCGTTGTTCGACTTGAAGCGGCACAGGTCGGTCACATCTTCGCGGCTGCCGTCGGACCAGACGGCAACGGCGCGAAGCTGCGTGCTCTCGCCCTGCGAAGCGAACAGGATCTCAGAGGGCTGGACGTCGACGCGAACGAACTCCGGGCCGTCCTCTTTGAGGCCCTTGGCGCCGCCTTCGATCCACCGCAGAAAGACGTGGTGCTCCCACGTGCCTTTCTTAAAGCGGCGGCCGCCTTCGTGCTGAATCTCGAGCGTGGGCTTGGCGATGATCAGGCTCTCGCCGGGCTTCTCCGCGTTCGTGCGGACTTCGCCCATGTCGCCCTCGCCCATGAGGCCGTCGTGGTCGAGTTTGAAGTCGTAGCCGAACAGCGACAGGCGAAAGCCGCCCTGCCCCTGGAACGAGCCGTGGCACGCCCGGCCGTTGCAGCCCAGCTTGCCCAGGAGCGGCACCATGTGCTTGCGGAAGTCGGGGATTTCGTCGGTACCTGCGGACTGGAACCGCTGCCCGATCGGCCGGACGACGTCGCCATTGGCGTCGGCGGCGAAGGCGGGCAGCGCGACCAGCGCGGCGAGCACGGTCACGGGGACGATGCGTTTCATCGACGTACCTCTCCTGGGGATCTGTTGCCGCCCGGCTGGTCCGCCGGGGGATCGGTGGGGGGCTTGTCCGACCGCGGCCGTCGGGGCTTGGCTTTTGAGTTGGCGGGATTCAGGCCGAGGCTGTGCTTCACGCGCTCCAGATCCTTGAGGGCCGCGTCCAGAGGATCCGCCTCGATCTGCTCGATGGTTTCGTTCAGCTTGTCGAGCCGGTTCTTGAGCCGCTCTCGTTCGTGCCGCGCCTGCTCGGCCCGCAGTTCGACGCGCTTGAGCAGCAGTTCTTTCAGCTTGCCATCCAGCTCAGGATCGTCGGACATGGTCTGCCGGGCGACCAGCAGCCGGATCCGCGAATCGAGCTGCCAGGCTTCGAGCTCCGCCTCGTAGCGTTCTGGCAGGCGTTCGCGGATGCGGGCCAGCCGCTCGCTGTCCTGATACAGCCGCCGCACGGCCCGGTCGAACTCGCGCTCGTTGACCTTCTTCAAAGAGAGGAGCAGCTTTTCGAGCTCCGGGTGATGGATCTGTGCGAATTTGAGGGCGGCGGCTTCGCGTCCGGGCGTCATCACGAATGACACCGGCTCCAGCGGGCCTTTGGCTGTCGCGTCCGGCTGCGGCTTCTCCGACTTACGGGCCTCGCCGGTATGCTTTGACTTCTCCGACTGGGAGAAGGCCGAAGCGCACAGCACGGCCAGGAGAATGGTGATCGGAAGGCAGCGGAGCATGTCAGGAGTCGAAAGGCAGTAGGCGGAAAGCAGTAGGCGGCGAGCACAAGCCGACAACTTGTCGTCGGACGTCTGGACGAGGTCAATTCGGTTGCGGCGGCTCTTCCGGAGGGACGGGATCGCCGCCGGCGATATCGGCGGAGACGGCTGAGAGCATCCAACTGAAATCGCTGTCTTCGTCCTCAGCCGCATGGTGCGATCCGCCGAGCCCGCGGGCAATCGATTCCAATTCCGCGGCACCCAATTCCAAGTCATCGGACGAGGTTTCCCCACCTTCGAGCACGGGCATCGACCGGCTCCAGACCGAGATCAGTTGCTCGGCGGCGGCCGCATCAACGAGTGCGGGCGCGTCGTTGCTCGTTGTCACATTCCGCTCAGCGCCAGTGTGCCGTCCCAGGGGATTCCAGATGGCCACTGCCGCCAAAAGCATGAGACAAACGGCACCGGCGCCCAGCCACGCAACGGCCGGCACCCGACGGCAGGGTCGCGAATCGACGACCGCAGGACGCACGAATGGCTCGGCAGGCAGCAAGGCGACCGCCTGGGAGATGGCGACCATCTGGGCGACAGTTTCCCGCGGCGCCTGATCGACCGCCAGCCGCTCCTCAAAGGCGGCCGATTCCGCGTCCGACATCTCACCGGCAATGTAACGAAACGCCGTGAGCCGCAACTCGTCATCGCTGTCTTGGTCGCGACTTCCCCCCCTTACTACGGGGGGGCCAGGGGGGGTCGTCTTACGAGAGGCAGACATGGCTGCTAGTTCGACGTTTCGAGGTAATTCTGGAGCTTGCTGAGGGCCAGCCGCATCCGAGTCAGTACGGTTCCCAGAGGCGTCCCGAGTTCTTCCGCAATCGTGGCGAACGTTTTGTCTTCGTAAATCCTCATGCGGACGACCTGCCGCTGTTCCGGCGGGAGCTTTTCCAGGGCCTGCTTCACCCGTTCGACGTCTTCCCAGTGGCAGAGGTGATCCTCCGGCTTGTCGTTCTGCCCCGGCTTCATCCAGGCGACGCTGCGGAGCGTCTTGTCCCCCACCTTTTGCTTGCGTTTGAGCAGCATCGCCTCGTTGAAGGCCACGCGGAACAGCCAGCCCTTCAGTGTTTCTTCCCGGGCCGTATGGCCGGCTTCGATCGCTCTGACGAACGTTGCCTGCAGGACTTCGGCGGCCAGCTCGCGGTCCCGCAGGACGCCGATCAGGAACCCGTGCAGCTCGTCGGCATGCTCGAAGTACAGCGATGCGACCACCGCCGGATCGAGTCGCCCCTCGTCTCGGTTGGTCAAACTGCTACTCCCGGCGCTCCGGCCGATCCAGCGCCGCTACAACACCGATGCGCGAGCGGGCCGGATTATTTCATCGACGCCGGTTGGGTTTTTGGGCGTTGGTCGCAAATCCAATCCGCCGTATAGGCTGTGGTGCCGATGCAACCGGCGGATCCCACACCGTTTAGCCGTTCCCCAACGGGGAGCGCGAGGGCGGGTCCCACGCTCGCGCGCTCCCCGTTGGGGAGCGGCTAAACGTCGGCGTCGCGGGCTGAACGGTGTCGAGCCGCGGCGTGGGTGCCTATTATGTCGTCGGAGGGCTCGGACTTCACGCATGCTCAAGTCGCGGCTGTTCTGGAAGCTGTTCCTGGTGTACGTCGTGCTGACGGCCGTCGTCGCCGGCACATTCGTGGCCATCCTTGCCGGCCGGCAGCGCGACCTCGTCCGCCAGCAACTGCTCCGCCGGCTGCGGGACACGGCCTTCGTCCTGCGAAGTGAGGCTCGCGGGGCATTTCCATCGGGCGAGCGAGACCTCCAGCGACGGCTGCAGGTGATCGGTGCACACACTGGGACGCGGCTGACACTGATTGCCGCCGACGGCCGGGTGCTGGGCGATTCGGCCGCCAATGCGGAGTCGATGGAGAATCACCTCGACCGCCCGGAGGTGCAGCGAGCGCGCCTCGCTGACGAGGGCATTGGGATCAGCGAACGCTCCAGCAGTACGCTGGAGCTTCCCATGCTGTACTACGCCCTCAGGATCGGCGACCAGAACGAGCCACTGGGATTCGTCCGCGTCGCCATGGAGATGGCGGACGTCGAAGACCAGGTGGGGCACGTCAAGCGGCTGATCTGGGCGACCGCCGCTGCGGCCTGTGTGGCGGCCCTCGTGGTCACGTGGTGGCTGATCGGCCGCGTCACCCGGCCGCTGACCACCCTCACCGCGGCCGCGCAAGGCATGGCGGAGGGCGAACTCGACCAGACGGTCGCCATTCACCGGCGCGACGAGCTGGGCCAGCTCGCCACCGCCTTCAACGCCATGAGTCGCGAGCTCGCCCGCCGCGTCGAAGAGCTGGAAGGCAAGAGCCGCCAGCTCGAAGAGAACAGTCAGCGGCTGGAGACGGTCCTGGGCGGCATGGTCGAAGGCGTAATCGCCATCGACGCCCGCGAACGGGTGCTGTTTGCCAACCAGGCGGCGCGGCGAATGTTCGGGCACCGCGACGGCGAGCTGGTGGGCCGGCCCATCTGGGAGGCGATCCGCATTCCCGCCCTGCAGCAGAGCGTGCGGCAGGTGCTCGAAGGGCACGAGCAGACGGCGCACGAATTCGAACTGCCGCGGCGGCGTTCCACCGTCTCGATGATCGCCGCCCGCCTGCCGGGCCGCCCGTGTCCGGGGCTGGTGCTCGTGTTCCACGACGTAAGCGAACTGCGGCGGCTGGAATCGCAGCGGCGCGACTTTGTGTCCAACGTCTCACACGAGCTGAAGACCCCGCTGACGGCGATCCAGGTGCTTTCCGAAACGCTGCTCGAGGGCGCCCTCGAGGATCCGCGGCACAACCGGCGGTTTGTCGAGCAGATTGCCGAGCAGGCCGAGCGGCTGTACGCCCTCATTCTCGACCTGTTGCGGCTGGCGCAGATCGAATCGGGCCGAGAAGTCTACGACGTGCGTTCGATCGATCTCCGCGAGCCGATCGAGGCCTGCGCGAAAGAGCACACCGCGGTCGCCGAGTCGAAAGGCGTGATCCTGGAGACTCATCCGCCGGATGAGGAAGTTCACATCCGCGCCGACGACGAGGGCTTGCGCACGATTGTCGACAACCTCGTCGACAACGCCCTGGAGCACACGCCGGCGGGCGGACGCGTGGCCATCCGGTGGGGCCGCCAGGACCACCAGGCTGTGATCGCGGTCGAAGACACCGGCGTCGGCATCCCCGCCGAGCACCAGGACCGCATCTTCGAGCGGTTTTACCGGGTGGATCGCGCGCGCTCCCGCGAGCGCGGCGGCACGGGGTTGGGTCTGTCGATCGTCAAGCACCTCACACAGCTCTTCGGCGGCACTGTCGAGGTCTCCAGCCTCGTAGGCAAAGGCTCGACATTCACGCTGCGGTTTCCGCTGGAAGCACCCGCCGTCCCTCAACCGGTGAGCGCCGGTGCCCCAACACATCAGCCGCATCGTTAGAGATTGTGCCATGATTTCGAACGTCAACCGTCTGCAGTGACGACGCAGCAGATGTGACGGCTCATCCGCGCCGTGGACGACCTCAAGCGGGATGTGCTGCCGGACGATCCGCCACGCTCAGCCGCATTGCACGGGGGTATCGCCGGAGACCGAGCCAGGACGCCAATGGTTTGAACCGGGCTCGCGATCCGCGCTCCCGCTGGCCTTCCCTCCCCAGCCAGGCCCGCCGATCAATTGATCCGAACATCTGGGAACCGGCTCGCCAAACGTCGCCGCTGCTGATCCGACAGCGCGCCGACGTCGATGTAGATCTGTTCGAGGTTTGTAAGTCTCGAAAGCAGTTCGGCAAGCTGCATCTAGGAGAGCTCGAGGTCCGCAAGGCAGAGCGTGCGGAGACTTTTCAAGGTCGAGATGACAGCCAGGCCTTTGTCGTCAACTTTGCTGCCATCCAACCGAAGCCACTCCAGGTTTTTCGATTGGGCAAAGCCGGCGAGGCCAACTCCCGTCACTTGGGTGGCTCCCATCTCCAACTTTTCAAGTACCGTCAGCGCCGTCAAATGACCGACGCCAGTGTCCGTGATGCCCGTGCAGCCATCAAGGTCCAGAGACTGCAAGCTGCCGAGTTGACCGAGGGACTGAAGCCCCTTATCGGTTATCTCTGTCTCCTCGAGTCCCATAATGCGCAGGTCCGGGAGATGGCGAAGGGCG
>JAHWKJ010000278.1 GCA_019347905.1 Planctomycetota bacterium | reverse complement strand
ATCGTCGGCATCGAGTCTTCGACAGCCTCCGACTTGCTTTCGACATCCGACGGCTCCGGCCGGGCTGCCGCGGCCGCGCGCAATTCGGGCGGCGCGATGAATGTGGCGTCGGTCCAGTTCGTCCCGGTTCGCGCGCCCTGCTGCTCGGCCAGTCGCTGCCGATACTGCCGGTCGATGCCTGCGAGCAGTTCGCGGAGTTCGTCCTGCGAATCCTGATCCGCGAACCGCAGGTACGCATCCGGATCGGGCAACTCCACCGAATCGAGCGTCCGCTGCCAGACGGCGGCGAATTGCTCGACGAGCGAGCCGGGTTGGGAAGCACCCTCGTGCAGCACGCCATAGCCCTCGTGACCGATCATGAGCACTCTCCGGGGATTCGTTGCCAAAGCGCGCGTGTCGTCGATCCGAATCACTGCATTACTCTACAGCCATCGCACCTGTGCCGACAGTAGTTTCGCCTCTATCAATTGCCGTACGGTTGCGCGCGAAACCGTTTAGCCGCGACTCGCCAGAGGAGCGCGCAGGTGGCACAACCGTAGTGTGGATTTCAATCCACACGACCAGATCTCGGGCCGCATGCAGCATGTTGAGCATTGGCCGTGTGGATTGAAATCCACACTACGTGGCACCCGTCAATATAACGACGCGGCCCACGGAAGGGGAATCGGCCAAAGTAGACCGGGTCGCTCCGCGACCGGAGGTTCTCGGGTCGCGGAGCGACCCGTCTACTTTGACGCCTTACCGGCCACGGCTCAGTTCACTGGCCGTTCGACGCCCACGATCTGAAAGGGCACGCGCAACTGCGGATATGCAGGATCGTCCGTCACCAGCGTCACCAGGCCATGGTGGGCGCCCGCCGGCACCTCGCCCGGCAGCGACACGACCACACGCTGAACCACGTGCCCTTCGCGGTTCTGCTCCCGCAAACCCAGCCGCACGCGCACCAGCGGCAGGCTCGACTGTGCCGAGGTGACCGCCAGCGGCGACGCGCGGCGGTCGGTGACGACGATCTCGCGCTCCAGCGCTTCCGTGCCGAACTGGTAGACGATCAGCGCCGGCGGTTCGAGCGTCACATTCACATCCGGCAGCACCAGCTCGAGCGTCAGCCGCACTTCGCGCGGCTGCGGGTCGCGATACTTAACCACGACGAAGAACTCATGCGGCCCCGGCTTCTGCCGCGCCGTCTCCACCCGCAAGAGGAATTCACCCGACTCGCCCGGCCGATATGCGCGCCGCTCCAGCCGCGGCTTGAGGCAGCCGCAGCTTGATTCGAGCGACTCGATCGTCACCGGCGCATCGCCGCGATTGGTGAAGGCAAACCGAGCGACGATCTCAGGAGCGGCCTCGACCTCGCGCAGATTGACGAGGTACTGCTCGAACGCCAGCGCCGGCCGCTCAGCCGCCCGCGCCGCCGGCTGCGGCGCGGCCTCCGAACCGCGATTCAGCAGCGCACCGAAAAACGGGAGCGCCGCGACAATCCAGAGCAGAGTTGAACAGAAGCGGGCTGCGTTCATCTTCATATTTGCACCTCGGAACTGGGTACGCTGCGCGGGCGACCGCTGCCGCGCGGGCGGGGGTTGTACCACAACCCGCAACCGCCACAAAGACCTCGCTGCCACCCTTTGCACGGCCGAGCGTGCGTGCGATGCGAAGGCAGATCGCTTGACGCCGACCTATGGCTGCTGACCAACTGCGGCAGGTGGAGCGGTCGCGGCACAACTCACTTCGCCGTTGCTGGCCGCCAGCAGGACGGCGTCTGCGTCAACATGCCAGGGCGGCCGCTGAAGCATCGAGTCGAGGATGACATTCGTGTCGAGCAACACGCGCATCAGCCATACTTCCTGCTGCGCTCTTCGGCGACGATCCGCTCGACCGCTTCATCATCGGGAGGCTGCGACGACTTCCAGATGCCGATGAGTCGCTTCAGCGCCTCCGAACGCTTGCCAGGCGACGGCTCGCCCTCGATGCGTGGCTCCAGCGACTGCAGGATCCGCGTCGCCAGCGCGATCCGCTCACTCGGCGGCCATTGGCTGACATCCTGCCACACCGTTGCGAGGTCATTCACTGTATCGATGGTCATTTCAGTGCAGGCTCCGCAATTCGGATGGGAACTGCACTAATCTTACCGCCAGACGCGTCGCATTTCCCGCTTCGGCCATCGCACCGAAAGCAGGAACGCCCCCGCAGGGCCGCAGGGAATGAACGGGTGGCATTTCTCCGGCACAGCCTTCATAATGACTCGGTCGCTTGTGGCACGGAGGTCGCCTGCGGCTTCCCGCCTTTGATGAAGGCCGCCTTCGGCCTTTCCCGCCTGCTTTCCGCCGCTACCTCTCAGGAGGGCCTGCCGTGACTGCTCGCCGGTCGCGACTCTCGCTGCTGCCTGCGTTGGGCCTGTGCCTGTGCACGCTTTCCGTCCGGTCGTTCGCCGTCGAGCCGGCGTCGTTTGATGTCGTGCCGGCGGAAGTGACGCTCGAAGGGCGGCTGGAGCGGGCGCAGCTTCTGGTGCGGGCCGCTGCTGCCGATGCGGCCGGGTCCGCCGATCTCACCCGCCAGGCGGCGTATGCGTCGTCGAACGAAGCTGTGGTTTCGGTGGATCAAACGGGACGGCTCGTGGCGCGCGGCGACGGGCAAGCCGAGGTGTCCGTGACTGTCGGCGAGGCCACGAAGATCGTGACGGTGACTGTCGCGGGCGCCGCTCGACCGCCGCAGGTCGATTTCACCCGCGACGTCTTGCCGATCCTCAGCAAGCACGGCTGCAACATGGGGGCCTGCCACGCCAGCCAGTACGGCCAGGGCGGCTTCAAGCTGAGCGTGTTCGGCTTCGATCCGGCGGCCGATCGCGAGGGGATTGTCCGCGATTCCATCGGCCGCCGCGTCAACTTCAACCAGCCGGAGAACAGCCTGTTCCTGCGCAAACCCACCATGCAGATCGGCCACGGCGGCGGACTGCGGCTCGAGACCGGTTCGGTCGATTACGAACTGCTGAAGGCGTGGATCGCCGCCGGAGCGCCGGGACCGCAGAAGGAGCCGCCGAAGCTCGCGCGGCTGTCCGTCGAGCCGGACCTGCGGCGGGCGACCACGGACGACACGCAGCAGCTTCGCGCCGTCGCCCATTACAGCGACGGCCGCGTGCGCGATGTGACGGCGTGGGCGCTGTTCGATTCGATGGACGACGGTGTGCTGGCCGTCGACGAGAACGGGCTGGTGAAGGTCGTGGGCCAGGGCCAGGCGCCCGTCATGGTCCGCTTCGAGGGGCAGGCTGAAATCGCGACCTTCGTCGTGCCCTTCTCGCAGAGTGTCGAACTGGCCGGCTGGGAGAACCGCAACTTCATCGACGAGCACGCGGCCGTCAAGTTCCGGCAGCTTGGCATCGAGCCTTCGCCCGTGTGCGACGACGCGACGTTTCTGCGGCGGGCATTTCTAGACGCCACCGGAGCGCTACCCACGGTCGAAGAGACCCGTGCGTTTCTCAGCGACCCGGCGGCGGATAAGCGCGACCGGCTGATCGCACGGCTGCTGGGCCTCACCGGTGACGCGGCCCTCGACATCTACAACGACCGCTACGCCGCCTACTGGACGCTGAAGTGGTCGGACCTGATCCGCAACGAGAGCAATGCTCTGGGCGAGCAGGGCATGTGGGCCCTGCACAACTGGATCCGCGAATCTTTCCGCACGAACAAGCCGTTCGACCGCTTCGTGCGCGAACTGGTCGTGGCGCAGGGGTCGATCTACTCCAACGGACCGGCGAACTACTACCGCATCAACCGCTCGGCGGATGAGTTGGCCGAATCGACCTCGCAGCTCTTTCTGGGCGTGCGGCTGACCTGTGCCAAGTGCCACCATCATCCATTCGAGAAGTACAGCCAGGGCGACTACTACGGGTTCGCGGCGTTCTTCTCCCGCGTGGGCACCAAGAACAGCGAGGAGTTCGGGCTGTTTGGACGCGAATCGGTGGTGGTCGTCAAGTCGTCGGGCAGCGTGCGGCACCCGCGCACGGGCCAGACGATGCCGCCCACTCCACTGGAAGGCGAGCCGGTCGAGCACCCGCTCGATCTGCGGATTCCGCTGGCCGAATGGCTCACGTCGCCGGAGAACCGCGCGTTTCCCCGCTCGGTCGTGAACCGTTACGTCGCGTACCTGCTGGGCCACGGGCTGGTCGATCCCGTCGACGATATGCGTGCCACCAACCCGCCCTCCAACGTCGAACTGATGGAGGCCCTGACGCAGCACTTCATGTCCGGCGGCTACAACATCAAGGAGCTGATGCGCACAATCATGACTTCCCGGCTGTATCAGCTCAGCTCGCAGCCGACGGAGGCGAACGCAGCCGACCGCCGCTTCTACAGCCATTTCAAGGTGAAGCGGATTCCGGCCGAGCCGCTGCTGGATGCGATCGACCATATCACCGGTTCGCCGACGAAGTTCCGCAACCTGCCGGCCGGCACGCGGGCCATTGAGCTTCCCGACGCGGAGTACCCGGACTATTTCCTGAACGTTTTCGGCAAGCCGCGGCGGGCGAGCGTCTGCGAATGCGAGCGGATGCCCGACGAGAACCTGTCGCAGGCGCTGCACACGCTCAACGGCGACATCCTGGCTGCGAAGATCGCTGCGAAGGGCGGCCGCGTGGCGACGCTGCTGGCGGCAAAGAAGCCGCACGAGGAGATCGTCGAAGAACTGTACGTGGCGGCGCTCTCCCGCCCGCCGAGCGACGCCGAACGCGAAGCTTGCCGGCAGTTCCTCGCCGAAGCCTCGTCGCCGCAGGAGTGCTACGAGGACCTGTTGTGGGCGCTGGTGAATTCCAAGCAATTCCTGTTCGTGCGATGACCAGCCGCCGGATTTTTGCCGCAAGAATGCACAGAAGGCGCAAAAACGAATTTCAACTGAGTCAAGTTCCCCTTTTGCGCCTTCTGTGACTTTTTGCGGCAACCCGGATCTTGCGGTGGCGAATGAGAGAGTGGGCAATGCTGCGGTTGATGCGATGCATGGCGTTTCTTGCGGCGTGGATGGCGGCTGGGACGGCTTTCGCGCAAGTCTCTTACCCCATGCTGATGAGCACCAGGCCTGTGGCCGTGCAGGTCGGTACGACCTCTGAGGTAGAGGTCGAGGCGCGGTACAGCATGTTCGGGGCGCAGCGGGTCGTCGTCACCGGCGAGGGCGTCAGCGGCGAGATCGCCACGCCCATGGAGCCGGGCAAGGACGGCAAGGCCCCGAACCTCACCAAGCTCAAGCTGAAGCTGACCGTCGCCGCCGATGCGCTGCCGGGCGTGCGCGACTTTCGCCTCGTGACGCCCACCGGCGCCAGCACGCTGGGGCAGCTCGTGATCGTCCGCGATCCCGTCGTCTCTGAGACGCGCGATAACAACTCGCCGGAGAAGGCACAGCCCGTCACAATTCCGGCGACACTCTGCGGGGCCATCGAACGCGCCGAAGACGTCGATTACTTCCGCTTCACGGTCGAGGCCGGGCAGGCACTGACATTCCACGTGCGCGCCATGCGCCTGCAGGATCGCATTCACGACTTGCAGGCGCACGTCGATCCGATCATCGCTGTGAAGAACGCCGCCGGCTCGACCGTCGCGACCTCCGACAACGTCTATGCCGCCGATCCCTTGCTGGCCCACCGTTTCGCAGAGGCCGGCGAGTACCTGCTGGAGATCCGCGACGTCCGCTATCAGGGCAACGGCTATTGGCAGTACGCGATTGAGGTTTCCGATCGACCCTTTGTGACGAACGTCTTTCCACTGGCGGTGAAGGCTGGTGAAGAGACGGCCGTCGAACCGGTGGGACATCACATGCCGGAACGTGCCGCGGCGAGCTTCGCACTCCCCGCGGGAACGCCGCTCGGTCCGCGTTTCGTGCAGCTCCCGTTCGGCGATGGATTATCCAATCCCGTCGAATTGATCGTGTCCGACCTGCCGCTCGTCCGCGAAGAGCCGCAGGCGAACGACGCGCCGGCCGCGGCGGAGCTCGTTTCCGGCCCCGTGGGCATCAATGGACGCATCGAGGCCGAAGCCGACATCGACTGCTTCGCGTTCGAGGCGAAGAAGGGCGAGCGGTACTCGTTTGAGGTGCTCGCCCGCCGGCACGGCTCGCCGCTCGATCCCATCATTCGCGTGCTGGCCGCCGACGGAAAGCAGCTTGCGGAGAACGACGACTTACGGATCGACAAGCGCGGCTATCCCGATTCGCTGATCGAGTTCTGGGCGCCACCCGCCGACGGACGCTACGTGGTCGAAGTTCGCGACCTGCACCTGCGCGGCGGGGCCGACTTCGTCTATTTTCTCAAAATGACGACCGCGCAAGCCTACTTCGAACTCTACCTCGACACCGACAAGACCCAACTCTTCCCCGGGACCAGCGGTGTCGTCTTCGCGAACGCCATTCGCAAGAACGGCTTCGACGGGGCGATCGAGCTATCGGTCGACGGGCTGCCGGAGGGCGTCACGGCCAGTCCGGGCGCGGTCCCCGCCGGCCGCCGCGACGGCTCGATCATCTTCACCGCCGCGGCCGATGCGCAGCCGGCGGCGTCGAACATCACGGTGCGCGGGACGGCCTCCCACCCGCGCGAGGGCGGCGACCCGCTGGCGCTGGAAGCGACGGCTCGGCCCTACCAGGAAACCTACCTGCCCGGCGGCGGCCGCGGTCACTGGCCGGTGGACCTGCACACGCTGAATGTGGGCGCGCCGTGCGATATTCGCGGCGTCACGCTCAGCACTCATGAGGTGACGCTAAAGCCAGGCGGTTCGCAAAGAATCGATGTAAAGATCGAACGTGCCCCCGGCTTTAAGGAGAACGTGCAGCTCGATTTGTTGTTCCGCCACCTGAGCAGCGTCTATGCCGATACGCTCCCACCCGGTGTGACCATCGACACGAAGAACAGCAGCACGCTATTGACGGGACAGCAGACCGACGGCCACATCACGCTCACGGCGGCCGCGAACGCCGCCCCTGCGGAGAAGGTCCAGGTCGCGGTGATGGCCAACGTGTCGCTCAACTTCGTGATGAAGGCCACATATTGTGCCAGTCCGCTGTTCGTGAGCGTCGAGAAGCCATGAATTCCGAGCGGCCTCGCGATGCCGACATCGATTGATGCGTCGCAGCACGAACGCTTTGCGCGGCTCGCGCTGGATTGCGTGCACCGCGAGTATCCGAACCACATCCTGCATCTGCTGGAGTCGGATGCCGACGTGGGGCCGCCGCGGCGGTTGACGCCGGCGTTCTTCGGCTGCTTCGACTGGCACTCGGCCGTGCACGGGCATTGGACGCTGGTGCGGCTCGCCAGATTGTTTCCCGAGACGCCCTGGGCGGATGAGGCCCGCGCCACGCTCGACCGGAGCCTCACGCCCGAGAATCTGCGGGGGGAAGTGAAGTACATCAGCCGCCGGCCCGGCTTCGAGATGCCCTACGGCATGGCGTGGCTGTTGCAACTGGCAGGCGAATTGCGGGAATGGGACGACGTACAGGCGGGCCGCTGGTCCAGGGCGCTCGAGCCGCTCGAGCGGCTCGCGGTGGAGTGTTTCCAGCGCTGGCTGCCGGGGCTGTCGTATCCGATCCGCTCGGGCGTCCACAGTCAGAGCGCGTTCAGCATGGGACTCGCGTGGGATTACGCCCACGTCGCCGACGATCGGGAATTGGCCCGCCTGATCGAATCGCAGGGCCGGTCATTCCACCTGGAGGACCGGGACGGTCCTTTGCACCTGGAGCCTTCAGGCTATGATTTTCTCTCACCGTGCCTGGGCGAGGCCGACCTGTTGCGGCGGTTTCTGCCGGCGGATGAATTCGCGAATTGGCTGACGCTTTTTCTGCCTGGGCTGCCGGGCGATGGATCGACACATTGGCTGCGGCCGGTGGAGCCGTCCGACCGTGCGGACGGACGCCTGGCGCATCTCGATGGCTTGAACCTGTCGCGCGCGTGGATGCTCGAGGCTGTCGCCTCGGGGCTGCCGCAGGGTGACTCACGTACCGAAACCTGCTTGCAGACAGCCAGCGCGCACGCCGCCGTCGGGCTGGCCGCCGTCACCGGCGAACACTATGCGGGCGGCCACTGGCTGGGAACGTTCGCCGTGTACCTCACGACCAGACGAAATGTCTCTGGAAAATCCGCATGACGAAGCTCGACCCCGAAAAGATCAACGTTATCCTCGCGACCGACTGCGGGAGCACGACGACCAAGGCCATCCTCATCCAGAAGGTCGATGGAC